>CAUUIU010000331.1:0-4057 GCA_963545025.1 uncultured Sphingopyxis sp.
GCATCATGCCGCGGGACCGGGGCGGCCAATGGACGACGGGTCGCGACCCGCCCCCGGGGACATGGGCCTGGGGGCGGGTCTTTCTTTTGGGGCTTAAAGCGACAAAAGAGTCGCATGTGCGCGTTCATTCTGTCTCCTTTGTCGCTTTAGCAAAGGCGTCTTCGCGGAGCGCGGCGTGGACGACTGCCATGTCGGGGCCGCCGCTGACATCGATCGCGCCGCCCTTCAGCACGCGGACGATCGTGACGCCGTTGAGCGCGCGGTCCATCGCGATGCTGAACTGATGGGTGCGCCCAGACGAGATCGCGCGATCCCATGCGGCGGCGAAGCTGGCCGCTTCGGGCCGTTCGCGGAGGCGATAGGCGGAGGCGCGTCCCATGCCGACTGCGCGCGCGGCCTTGCCGACCGAACCCATCGCCGAGAGCGCACGGATGAAATTGGCCTGCGTTTCGGGCGTCCAGCCGTCGGCGCGATGGCGCTGTTGAGGGACGGGGGTGAAGGTGAGGCAGGTGCCGTCGAGGAGCGGAGCGGGCTGGTTGATCTGTTCCATCTGCCAGTTTGAAACACGGCCCGATAATGTAGGAAAGGATTATTCGAACGTCGGCTTTGGGGTGGGAAGCTGACGTTCCCAAAGTTCGTCATTCCCGCGAAAGCGGGAACCCAGGGAGGGGTAAGCCGACGCACGCCCTGGGTCCCCGCTTTCGCGGGGATGACGAGAATAATATATCCTCCCTGTCGCGCAGCGATGGGGAGGGGGACCGCGCCCGAAGGGCGTGGTGGAGGGGCCGCGACGTCGCGCCATAGGCCCCTCCGTCAGCGCTTCGCGCTGCCACCTCCCCATGGCTTCGCCACAGGGAGGATCAATGGCAACTAACGATCGTTAGCTGCCAATCCATCCTCCCGTTTGAGCTAATGCGCATCCTTTGGTGGCGGGCCGCCGATCGGCGGGGGCTTGCAGAAGGGAACCATCACCAGCGCGGCGAGGAATAGATAAGCCATCAGGCGGAACACATCGTCGAAGGCGAGCGTCAGCGCTTCGCGGCCGACGATGCGGCCGAGCGTGCCCTCGGCCATCTGCTGCGCGAGCGCGGGGTCCGAGACGGTGTGGCCGATATGCTGCGCAAGCTGTGCCGCCGCCTCGTTGGCGGCGTCGGCCGACCGGCCGAGCGCTTCGGAGAGGCGCAGAATATGGATGCGGAGATTGTCGCCGAGCCAGGTGTTGACGAGCGCGATGCCAATGGCGCCGCCGAGGTTGCGCATCAGGTTGAACAGCCCCGAGGCGTAGCGCAGCTCCGGCCCCTCGAAATTGCCGAGCGCGAGACCGACCGAGGGGACGATGCACAGCATGATCGCAAAGCTGCGCACGACCTGCGGCCAGAAGAGAGCGGCGAAGCCCCATTCGGGGGTCATGAAGCTGAACATCCAGAGGCCCACCGCGAACAGGCTGAGCCCGAAGGTGATGACGATGCGCTGGTCGACTTTTTGCGACAGCGCGGCGGCGATGGGGACGCCGAGCAGCTGCGCTATCCCTGACACGAACACCGTCGTGCCGATCTCCGACGCGTTGTAACCCTGCACGCGACCGAGAAAGATCGGCACCAGATAGGTGCTCGAATACAGGCCGAAGCCGATCACGAGGTTGAAGGCGCAGGCGAAGGCGAAGGTCGGCTTGCGGAAAGGTGTCAGTTTCACGATGGGTCCGTCGGACCGGAACGAGCGTTCGAGGAAGAGGCCGAAGGCGACGAACGACAACCAGCCCGCGATCGCGATCGACGGTTCGCTGAACCATTCATGCTTCGGTCCTTCCTCGAGCACATATTCGAGGCCAGCAAGGAAGATCGCCATCGAGGCGAGGTGGACCCAGTCGATGCGGCGCAGCATCGGCAGGTTCGGCTTGTCGATCTTGACCAGCGCGATGATCGCGAGCGTCACTGCTGCGCCGGGCACGACGTTGATGAAGAAGACCCAGCGCCAGCCCATCGCGTCGGTGATCCAGCCGCCGACCGTCGGGCCCAAGGTGGGCGCGAGCACCGACACCATGCCGAGGATCGCGGGGATCATCGCGCGCTGCTTGCCCTCGAACAGCATATAGCCGGTTGCGAATACGGTGGGGATCATCGCGCCGCCGACGAAACCCTGCACCGCGCGGAACAGGATCATCGATTCGATGTTCCACGCGAGGCCGCAGAGCATGCTCGATATCGTGAACAGCCCTGCCGACATCGCGAACAGCCAGCGCGTCGAAAGCGCTTGCGCGAGGAAGGCGGCGAAGGGGATCATCACAAGCTCGGCCATCAGATAGGCGGTCTGCACCCAGCTGATCTCGTCGGGCCCGGCGCTCAATCCCGCCTGCACCTCGTTGAGCGACGCGGCGACGATCTGGATGTCGATCAGCGCCATGAACTGGCCGAACGCCATTACCGCAAAGATCAGATATTTCCGGGCGTTGGGCATCGCCGCCGGGTTGAACGGCGCGCCCTCGTCTTGGGGCGTGGCTGCGGGGGAAAGCGGGATGGAGGCCATGGGTCTTGTGTCCTGTCGTCTTTATATTATATGCGTCATATAAAAGGAGACGCAAGTGCGCTATTCAGAAACCCACAAGGCGGAAACGCGCGAGCGCGTTCTGAAAGAGGCGGCGAAGGAGATCCGCGCCAAGGGCCCCGACAATGTCGCGGTCGCGGGTGTGATGGCGCGCGCGGGGCTGACGCACGGCGGCTTCTATGCCCATTTTCCCTCGAAGGACGCGCTGGTGAAGGAAGCGATCGGCGCAATGTTCGCCGACGCGCGGACGAGGACCGAGCGGATCGACGCGAACGGCGATCCGCGCGCCGTGCTGCGCGCTTATGTCGATTTCTATCTCTCGGCCAAGCACCGCGACAGTCGCGACCGCGGTTGCCCGCTGCCGACCCTGTCGGGCGATTTCGCGCGCTCGCAGCCCGCGACGCGCGAGCGCTTCGGGGCGGGGGTCGAGGGGATCGCGAGCCGGCTCGCGGCGCCGTTGGCGGCGCTTGGTTATGCGGACGCGCAGGCGGAATCGCACGCCTTGCTGGCGCAGCTTGTCGGCGGCGTCGCGCTGGCGCGGGCGGTTGGCGATCCGGCGCTGTCCGACGCGTTGCTTGCGGACACGCACGCCAGCATCGTGGCGCGGTACGAACTGGAGACCGCGCAATGAGCATCGCAAGTATCGAGGCCATGGTGGCGGCTCGCGGCAGCCGTCCGCCGATCGGGCACACGCTGGGTTATGACCTGGTCGAGTGGGGCGACGGCTGGGCGGCGTTTGAAGGCGTTCCAGGCCCTGAACATTACAACCCGATGGGGACGGTTCATGGCGGCTATGCCGCGACCCTGCTCGACTCCGCGTGCGGCATCGCGGTCGTCACCAAGCTGGCGGACGATCAGGCTATGACGACGCTAGAGCTCAAGGTCTCCTATCTGAAGGCGATGACCGGCAAGACGGGCAAGGTTCGCGCCGAAGGCCATGTGATCTCGATCGGCCGCCGCGTCGCCTATGTCGAAGCGAAGCTGACCGATGAAGCGGGGCGGCTGCTGGCCACCGCGACGTCGACGCTGTTGGTGATCAATCCATGAATGTGCAGACCGCCATCGAGGCCGAAGCGCCGGTGCAAAGGCGCTTCGCCATCCCGCGCAAGGCGTGGAAGATCGGGCTCGTCGCTTTGCTCGTGGCGGCCGCCGGCACCTGGTGGTTGCTGGCGCCGCGCACGACGGAATCGACCGACAACGCCTATCTGCAGGCCGATGCGAGTGAAGTCGCGCCGCGCGTCGGCGGGCTTGTCACCGCGGTGCTCGTGCGCGACAACGAGGTGGTGAAGGCGGGCGACCCGCTCGTCCGCATCGACGTGCGCGACTACGACTCGCGCGTGCTGGCGGCGGAGGCGGCGGTCGCCGACGCCGATGCGCAGGTCGCGACCGAGCGCGCGACGCTGGCGTCGCTTGGCGCCGAACAGAAACTCGCGGCAGCGCATATCCGTTCGATCCACACCCGGATCGCGGCGGCCGACGCCGACGCCGCGCGCGCCGCCGCGATCCGGGTGTGGAT
>CAUUIU010000332.1:0-4051 GCA_963545025.1 uncultured Sphingopyxis sp.
CCGCCTATGTCGATCGGCAGCTCGCGGACATCGTGGGCGACACCGATCTCAGCAAATATGTGCTCTGACCGGCCCGCTTTCCAACGATCCCAAATCTGCATCTTTTCAGCCGGTCGTTTACCGAACTTCATTTGACTTTGCCGCGCCGTCAATGCGATGAACACGCGACACGGTCGAACCGGGTTGCAACCGACCGGCACGGAGACAGTAATGGCAGATGAGGACGTCGCCCCCGAGCAGGGCGAGCTGGCGATCACGCGCACCGGCGATCGGCTTCGGCTGGCGCGGGAGGCCGCGGGGCTGTCACTCGCCGATGTGGCGACGCGCACGCGCATCACCCAGCGCCATCTGGCGGCGATCGAAAAGTCCGATTTTTCGGAGCTGCCGGGCCGCACTTACGTCACCGGTTTCGCGCGCGCCTACGCCCGCGCCGTCGACCTGCCCGAGGCCGAAGTCGGCGCCGCGGTTCGCCGCGAACTCGAAGAAGACGAATATGGCATGCGGCCGGCCTATGAGGCCTATGAGCCGACGGATCCCGCGCGCTTGCCGACCGCCCGGCTGACCTGGACGCTCGTCGTGGTCACCCTGCTCCTCGCATCGGCTTATGGCGTCTGGCGCTTCCTGTCGATCGAACCTGACGAGGCACTGATCGCCGCACAGAACGCGGACGCCGACGCCTCCGAAGCGCCCGCAACCGCCGCGGCGCCCTCAGCCACAAAGACGGGTCCGCAGTCGGCGGTCGCCGCCAATGCGCCGGTCGTGCTCACCGGTATCTCCGAAGTCTGGATCGGCTTCGACGACGCGCAGGGCAAGACCGAGAATTGGCGCACTCTCGAAGCCGGCGAAACCTATCAGGTTCCGCCCGCCTATATCGAGCAGTTCACATTGCGCACCAGCATACCGCAGGCACTGAAGGTAACCGTCGGCGGCCGCGACGTCGGGTCGATCGGACCCGCCGATACGCTGGTCAAGGGTATCTCGCTGAAGCCGGCCGATCTGGTCGCGCGCGCCGACGGCAGCGCGACGACGACCATTCCCCTGCCCAAGACCAAGGGCTGATCGCAGTCATTCCGGCCGATAAGGACGGCAGCGCACCGATTTTGGTTTGCGCTGCCGCCGATTGCGGCGTTATGACGGGAAAAATAATTGGTTAATCTCTGAGTGGGGGCCAATCGGCAAATGACGAAGTCTATCATGTTCCTTGGCGCAGCGACGGTCGCCGTCGCGGCGGCAATGCCCGTAGCGCAGGCGCAGGATGCCGCGGTCGGCAAACGCGTCGAACGGCTGGAAAAGGAAATGCGCGCGGTCCAGCGCGCGGTCTTCCCCGGCGGCGCGCCGACCTTTTTCGAAGGTGAGATCGCGCCCGACAACACGCCGGGTGTGCGCAGCAGCAGCGCCCCCGTCGCCGACCTCACCGCGCGCGTCGACGCGCTTGAAAGCCAGCTTCAGTCGCTGACCGGCCAGACCGAGCAGAACGCCTTCCAGCTGCGCGAACTTGAAAAACAGTTCACCGCCTACAAGGCCGAAATGGAAAAGCGGCTTGCTCCGCCCGCCGAAGCAGTTGCGACGCCCGCCAGCCTCGCCCCGACGGTCAGGCCCACAACAACGCCGACCACGGCCGCGGCGCCGGTAAAGAAGCCCGATCCTAAACCTGCGGCAAAGCCGAGCACGCCCGACGCCGCGCGCCTTGCGCTGGTCAAGAAGGTCGAAATCCCGGCATCGGGGAACGAAACCAAGGACGCCTATGACTATGGCTACCGCCTTTGGGAGGCGAAGCTCTATCCCGAAGCGCAAGCGCAGCTGAAACAGGTCGTCACCAAATGGCCGACGAGCAGCACCGCGAGCTTTGCGCAGAATCTGCTCGGCCGCGCCTATCTCGACGAGGGCAAGCCAAGCCTCGCCGCGGTCGCTTTTTACAATAATTATAAGGACCGTCCGAGCGGTGCACGCGCGCCGCACAGTCTTATGTATATGGGCGTCGCGCTCGACAAGCTCGGCCGCAAGGCCGACGCGTGCAAGGCGTTCCGCGAGCTTCAAGATGTCTATGGTGACAAGGCCCCGCAGGATGTTCGCAGCGATGCAGCCGCCGCCAAAACAAAAGCAGGCTGCTGACGCCGACGTCGCGGTCGACCGGCTCGCGCGTGACCTCGCGTCGGTCGCGGGCGCCGACTGGCAGCGGCTTCACTATGGCGTTGCAGTATCGGGCGGGCCCGACAGCATGGCCTTGCTCTGGCTGATGGCATCCTTGCTGCCCGGCCAGGTCTGGGCGGCGACGGTCGATCACGGCTTGCGGCAGGGGTCAGACGAAGAAGCGCGCATGGTGTCGGGTTTTTGCGCACGCGAACATATCCCGCATTCGACACTGCAACCGCCCGAACCGATCCGCGGCTCGCTACAGGCCGCAGCGCGCGCGCAGCGCTATCGCCTGCTCGAAGAATGGCGCGAGGCGAACGGGCTCGACCATATCGTCACCGCGCATCACGCCGACGACCAGCTCGAAACGATCGTCATGCGGCTGAACCGCGGCAGCGGCGTCGGCGGGCTCGCCGCGATCCGCGCGCGTAACGGCGTCGTGCTGCGTCCGCTGCTGCACTGGCGGCGCAACGAACTGGTGGCGCTGGCACTTGACCACGACCTTCCGTTTGTCGACGACCCGTCGAACAGCGACAACCGCTTCGACCGCGCGCGGCTACGTCGTGCGCTGCTATCGCAGACGGTATTAGACCCCGAAGCGGCTGCGAAATCAGCCGATTGGCTTGCCGAGGCCGACGACGCGCTCGACTGGGCGGTCGAGCGGCTGATCGCCTCCTGGCCCGACGCTTCGGACATCGCGGTGATCCGCGACGACGGCTATCCAGGCGAGATTTTCCGCCGCATCGTCACCCAGCGACTCCGCGCCAACGACCAGGGTCTCGCGCTGCGCGGCGCTTCGCTCGACGGGGTGATCGCGGCGATGCGCGAGGGTCGCCGCGCTATGGTCGGCGCGCTGCTGATCGACGCGGTCCGCGGCCTCAAGGGCACGATCTGGCGCATTTCCCCCGCACCGCGCCGGAAAGCCACGAAAAAGGGCTGATTGCCTCATTGTCATTTAACCCGATTATCCTATCTTGTTCGGGTAGGAGCGCAGTGCCGCGCCGTTGAGGAAAGATTCCGCATGCAGGACGACAAGGAACCGCAGGGCAACCCCTGGATGAAGAGCGTGATGATCTGGAGCGGCATCCTGCTTGCCATGCTCCTCGTCGCCTCGATGTTCGGCGGCGCTTCGCAGCCTGCGGGCAATGCGCTTGCCTATTCCGAGTTCCGCCAGAAGGTCGAGGAAGGCAGCGTCAAGGATGTCGTGCTGTCTGAGGATCGGTTGTCGGGCACGTTGTCCAACGGTGACCGCTTCACCGCCAATGTCGTCCGCGATCCTGAACTGCTCAAACTGCTCAACGAGCATGACGTCAAATATGACGGCAAGCCGGTCGAGACCGGGAATATCTGGGTCTATCTGCTGATCCAGTCGCTGCCCTTCGTCCTCATTCTGGGTATCGCCTTCTTCGTTTTCCGCCAGGTTCAGAAAAACAATGGCTCGGGCGCGATGGGCTTCGGCAAGTCGCGCGCCAAGATGCTCACCGAGAAGCAGGGCCGCGTCACCTTCGACGATGTCGCCGGCATCGACGAGGCGCGCGAGGAACTCGAGGAAATCGTCGAATTCCTGAAAGACCCGACGAAATTCTCGAAGCTCGGCGGCCAGATTCCGAAGGGCGCGCTGCTCGTCGGCTCGCCGGGCACCGGCAAGACGCTGCTCGCCCGCGCGATCGCGGGTGAGGCTGGCGTCCCCTTCTTCACCATTTCGGGTTCGGACTTCGTCGAAATGTTCGTCGGTGTCGGCGCCAGCCGCGTCCGCGACATGTTCGAACAAGCCAAGCGCAACGCGCCGTGCATCGTCTTCATCGACGAAATCGACGCGGTCGGCCGTCATCGCGGTGCCGGGCTCGGCAACGGCAACGACGAGCGCGAACAGACGCTGAACCAGCTGCTCGTCGAGATGGACGGTTTCGAAGCCAAC
>CAUUIU010000333.1:0-4049 GCA_963545025.1 uncultured Sphingopyxis sp.
GAGATCGCTCAGTGTCTCGTGGGCTCGGAGATGTGTATAAGAGACAGCTTCGACGTTGGTATAGGTAAAGCCGCGCAGGCCGTTGCCGACCATCACGAACAGCAGGAACGCGAGGAATGCGCCCGACAGCAGCACCGCGGCCAGCCCCATCAGCTTGAAGCGGCGCTCGGCGGCATAGCGGCCGGCGATGCGCTTCTGCATCACGGCGCCTTTCCAGTCGGTGGGGGCGGTCTCTCTATTCATAAGCTTCGCGATACTTTTTGACGATGCGCAGCGCGACGATGTTGAGCAGCAGCGTGACGACGAAGAGGACGAGGCCGAGCGCGAAGGCGGCAAGCGTCTTGGCGCTGTCGAACTCCTGGTCGCCGGTGAGCAGCTTGACGATCTGCGCCGTCACCGTGGTGACGCTGGCAAAGGGGTTGGCGGTCATGTTGGCGGAGAGGCCCGCCGCCATCACCACGATCATCGTCTCGCCGATCGCGCGGCTGACCGCGAGCAAAATGCCGCCCATCACGCCGGGCAACGCGGCGGGGATCAGCACCTGGCGGATCGTCTCGTTCGGCGTCGCGCCGAGCGCGAGGCTGCCGTCGCGCATTGCCTGCGGCACCGCGTTGATGCTGTCGTCGGCCATCGAGGAGACGAAGGGAATGATCATCACGCCCATCACGATACCCGCGGCAAGCGCGCTTTCGGTCGAGGCGTTCGGGATGCCGAGCATCACCGCGAAATTGCGCAAGGCCGGCGCCACGGTCAGCGCGGCGAAATAGCCGTAGACCACCGTGGGCACGCCCGCGAGAATCTCGAGCAAAGGCTTCACCCAGCGGCGCACGCGCGGTGCGGCATATTGGGTGAGGTACACCGCGGTCATCATGCCGATCGGAATAGCGACGATCATCGCGATGATCGCGCCGATCAGGATCGTGCCCCAGAACAGCGGAATGCCGCCGAAGGTGTCGTCCTGCGGTGCGCCGCTCGTCGGCGCCCAGTTGGTCCCGAACAAGAGCTCGGCGGGCGAGACGAGGCGGAAGAAGCGGATCGATTCGAACAATAGCGACAGCACGATGCCGAAGGTCGTGAGGATCGCGACGAGCGACGCGAGCAGCAGCACCAGCATCACGATCTTTTCGACCCGCGTCCGCGCCCGGAAATCGGGACGAATGCGCGTGAAGGCATAAAGCCCGCCCGCCAGCGCCAGCGCCAGCATCGCGGCAATGCCGATCCACGCATAACGATGCGTGGCGTCGCTATAGGGTTCGACCAGCGCCGCCGCGGCGGGCAGGCGCACCGCTTCCTGATTGCCCAGCGCGACGCCGCGCGCGTCGGACAGGATCGCCGAGCGTTCGAAGCCGAAGGCGGGCAGCGACTGCGCCGCCTCGCTTTGCAAAACTTCGTTGGTAATCAGGCCGGGCGACACCGCCGACCAGACGGCGAGGAAGATCGCGGCAGGGGCAAACAGCCACAGCGCGACATACCAGCCATGATATTGCGGGCGCGAATGCAGCTTGGTGCCCGAACGGCCCGCGAGCAGGTTCGACCGCGCGCGGCCGGCCAGCCAGCCGATAAGCGCAAGGCCTGCTATCAAGAGCAGTAAGGCGGCGGCGTTGAAAGTCACATCGTCCCCTGTAGTCGCTTGCGCGTCATCCCGTCCGGTCCAAAGCCGACCGACGTGGCAGATTTATGACTTGCGGTCATATTCTTCGTCATTGCGAGCGAAGCGAAGCAATCCAGGGCGGTTTCCGCAAACTCTGGATTGCCGCGTCGCTTCGCTCCTCGCAATGACGATATAGAAAAAGCGGCGGCCGGTCGGGGCAAACCCCCTCCCGGCCACCAGCGGGAGGAAACTTACTTCAGCTGCGCGCCGTCGAGCACGGTCATGCCCTTGGCATTCGCCGCTGCGGCGTCCGAGATATCCTTGGGCGCCACGATCAGGCCCTTGGCGTTCAGATAGCCGCCGGTGCCCGCACCCTTCAGGAACTCGGCGACATATTCGGCGAGACCGGGGACGACGCCGACATGCGCCTTCTTGACGTAGATGAACAGCGGGCGCGAACCCGGATAGCTGCCATCGGCGATCGCGGCATAGGTCGGGGCGACGCCCTGAACCGGCACGGCCTTGATCTTGTCCTTGTTGGCGTCGAGATAGCTGAAGCCGAAGATGCCGAGGCTGGTCGGGTTCTTGTCGAGCTTCGAGATGATGAGGTTGTCGTTCTCGCCCTGCTCGACATAGAAGGGCGCGCCGCGCAGCGTGGTGCACACTTCCTCATGCTTGTCCTTGTTGCTGTCCTTCAGCGCCTTCATGCCGGCATTGGCGTCGCAGCCCTTGCCGAGGATCAGTTCCTTGAACGCATCGTAAGTGCCGCTGGTCGACGGCGGGCCAAAGACCGAGATCGCGACCGCGGGCAGCTTCGGGTTGACGTCGGCCCAGGTCTTGGCGGTGTTCGCCTTGCCATAGGGGTTGGCCGCCAGCGCCTTATAGACATCTTCTTCGCTCAGCGCGAAGCCGGGGCCGCGGGTCGCTTCGCCCAGCGCGATGCCGTCGATGCCGATCTGGATTTCGACGATTTCCTTGACGCCGTTCGCGGCGCAGGTGTCGAATTCCTTCTTCTTGATGCGGCGCGATGCGTTCGCAATGTCGGGGGTTTCACCGCCGACGCCGGCGCAGAAACGCTCGAAGCCGCCACCGGTGCCGGTGCTGTCGATCTTGGGGGTCTTGTTGCCCGTCGCTTCGGCGAACTTCTCGCCGACCGCGGTGGCAAAGGGATAGACGGTCGAAGAGCCGACCGCGCTGATATAATCGCGCGCCGCGCCGCCCGAGGAGGCCTGGTCCTGACACGCGGAGAGCGCCAGCGCGCAAGTGGCGGCGCCGGCGATAAGGGCGAATTTCTGCAGCATGGAATGATCCTGTCGTTTGGGTCTTACCGAACCAAGCCGCCGCACCCGCGACGACTCGCTGGGTCGCCAATGGGGGAGTTGTGTGACGTGTTTGTGACAGAGAGTGTCATGGAAGTGTCATCGTGCTCGTAGCGTTGATCGCTCCTATCGACGCACGGTGTGATATATGTCAAATTGACTGTCGAGGGAGTCCGTATGGCATTGTTCAAGACTTTAGAAATTGGCAATTGGCGGCAATTTCATAGGATCGATATTGATCTGAGCAAGCAGATCACGATTCTGACGGGGAGCAACGGCACGGGAAAGACTTCCCTGCTCAATATTCTTACGCAGCATTTCGGTTGGAATCTATCATTTGTGTCGACGCCTAGAAGACTAAGTCGTCGCCTTCGAGAGATTTGGTCTGATGTATACGAAGATAGTATTTTTTATGAAGATGAGTCGGATAATGGAAAAGTAACTATTGGTAGGATCGACTATGACAATGGCCAACAATGCGATATCGTAACCAATAAACTGGTAAGTTCCAATTATTCCCTAAAATACTCTGGGCTTCAGGTGGTTTCTGGGTTGTATATTCCATCGCACCGGCCGCAGGCTATCCATAGCCCGGTCCAGAGTATCCCTACCAACCCCATCTCATCGCAGCAGCAGTACCAAGAGTATCAAAATCTGATGATTCAGGCATTCGGTAGCCAGAATGTCAGGAATCCAGGGACGGTACAAAAACAATCGATAATAGCCTTGGCAGTTTTTGGCGAAGGAAACGATTCTGTTCTTCCAAATCCTGAATACAAGAGGACTTTTTTGGACCTTCAAAGGGTGCTTTCTATAGTGCTTCCTAAGCAGATTGAATTTCAGAGATTGGAGATTCGGTCTGGAGATGTTGTCCTTGTTACAGGAACAGGAGACTTCAGTTTAGATGCGATGTCGGGCGGTGTGAACGCAATATTCGGTATCGCATGGCAGTTGACGATGTTCAAATCAGAGAATCCGATTTTTACGATCGTTATAGACGAGCCTGAAAATCATTTGCATCCAAGTATGCAGAGGCTACTTTTACCAAACCTTGCACAAGCTTTTCCAAATTGTAGGATCGTCGTTGGTTAGCGATGCGAGCACCCCACCTCGACGCTGTCGATCTGATCGCCAAGATG
>CAUUIU010000334.1:0-4012 GCA_963545025.1 uncultured Sphingopyxis sp.
AGTTCGAGGAATTCAAGGACCGCGGCGGTGAAGTCATCACCGGTGTCGTGAAGTCGGTCGAGTTCGGCCACATCGTCGTCAACCTCGGCCGCGCCGAAGGCGTGATCCGCCGCGACCAGCAGATCCCGCGCGAACTGATGCGCGTCGGCGACCGCGTCCGCGCGCTGATCCTGTCGGTGCGCCGCGAAAACCGCGGCCCGCAGATTTTCCTTTCGCGCGCGCACCCCGACTTCATGAAGAAGCTGTTCGCGCAGGAAGTGCCCGAAATCTATGACGGCATCATCGAGATCAAGGCCGCCGCCCGCGATCCGGGTTCGCGCGCCAAGATCGGCGTGATCAGCTATGATGGCAGCATCGACCCCGTCGGCGCCTGCGTCGGCATGAAGGGCAGCCGCGTTCAGGCGGTCGTCCAGGAAATGCAGGGCGAAAAGATCGACATCATCCCCTGGTCGGAAGACACCGCAACCTTCGTCGTCAACGCGCTCCAGCCTGCAACGGTGCAGCGCGTCGTGATCGACGAGGATGACGGCCGCATCGAAGTCGTCGTTCCCGACGATCAGCTTTCGCTCGCCATCGGCCGCCGCGGCCAGAACGTCCGTCTCGCCAGCCAGCTCACCGGCAGCCAGATCGATATCATGACCGAGGCCGATGCCAGCGAGAAGCGCCAGCGCGAATTCGTCGAACGCTCGACGATGTTCCAGGAAGAACTCGACGTCGACGAAACGCTCGCACAGCTGCTCGTTGCAGAGGGCTTCGGCGAACTCGAAGAAGTCGCCTATGTCGGCATCGACGAACTCGCCGGGATCGAAGGGTTCGACGAGGAACTGGCGCAGGAGCTTCAAAGCCGTGCGACCGAAGGACTCGAACGCCGCGAAGAGGCGGCACGCGCCGAACGCCGCGAGCTGGGCGTCGAGGACGACCTCGCCACCATGCCGCATCTGACCGAAGCGATGCTGGTCGTGCTCGGCAAGGCGAACATCAAGACGCTCGACGATCTCGCCGATCTTGCGACCGACGAACTGATCGCCAAGAAGCGCACCGACAACCGTCGCGGCCCGCCGCGCAGCGACCGCGCCGAGGACAAGGGCGGCGTGTTGGGCGAATATGGCCTGAGCGAAGAACAGGGTAACGAGATCATCATGGCGGCGCGTGCGCACTGGTTCGACGAAGAACCGGCAACCGGGGAGGCCGCCGATGCGGACCCCGCGCAATGATCAGCTGACCGAAACCGACCGCGCAAAGGGGCGCGGCCAGCATGTGCCCGAGCGGCGCTGCGTCGTAACCGGTGAGGTTTCGCCGGCGGAGCAGCTCGTGCGTCTGGCGCTCGGCCCCGACGGCAGCATCGCCCCCGACGTCCATGGCAAGGCGCCGGGGCGTGGGGCGTGGATCGGCGTCAGCCGGGCCGACCTCGAAGCGGCGCAGGCGAAGGGCAAGCTGAAAGGCGGGCTCGCGCGGGCGCTTCAGGACGGCAACTTTACGATACCCGACGACCTTGGTGCACGGATCGAGGCGCAGCTCCAGCGCGCGACGCTCGACCGGCTGGGCCTCGAATCGCGATCGGGCACGTTGATCAGCGGCAATGAAAAGATCGAGCAGGCCGCCCGCAAGGGACAGGTCCGCTTGCTCCTCCACGCTAGCGATGCCGGCGAAGACGGCCGCAAGAAACTCGCGCAGGCGTGGCGCGTCGGCGAAGATGAAGAAGGCTCGGGCCTAGAGGGCCGCGTCTTGCCGGTGGACCGTAACACCCTATCTATGGCATTAGGGCGGGAGAATGCGGTGCATCTGGCGATTACCGACGCCCGCGCCGCGACCCGAGTGCTGACGCATTTGAGCCGCTGGCAGTTTTTCACAGGATGGGCTAGGGACGCGACCAACCGCGATCCAGGCACGGATGGCCGACGTCCAGCGGACGGGGCAAACAACGCGGCGGAGCCCGACGGCACCGCTGTTTCGGACGCGTTTTGAAGGAATGATGGTTTTCGATGAGTGACGAACAGGACAAACCGACCCTTAGCCGCAAGCCCCTCGGGCTGAAGCGGACGGTCGAGGCCGGACAGGTGCAGCAGCAATTCAGCCATGGCCGCCGTAATACGGTTGTGGTCGAGGTGAAGCGCCGCCGCGTCATCGGTCGTCCGGGCGAAGCCGCCCCCGCGCCCGAAGTCGAAGAGGTCGAGGCCGCTCCGGCGCCCGCGCCGGCCCCTGCGCCCGCCCCGGCACCGAAGCCCGTCGCCCCGCCGCGCGCGAGCGAGAACGACAGTCTGATGTCGCGTCAGGAACGCCAGGCGCAGCTGCTGCGCGAGGCCGAAGAATCGCGCATGAATGCGCTCGAGGAAACGCGCCGCCGCGAAGAGGCCGAGCGCGCCCGTCTTGCCGAGGAAGAAAAGACGCGCGCCGCCGAAGCCCGCGTTGAAAAAACCGAAGCCAAGGCTCCCGAGGCCGCGCCCGCTCCCGAAGCCGCGCCGGAAGCTCCGGCTGCCGACGAAGCCGGCGAAGCGACCCCGGTCCGTCCGGCGAGCACCGCTCCCGCGCCTGCGCCGCGCCGCTTCACGCCGGTCGAGGCGCCGAAGCGTCCCGAACCCCAGCGCCCCGAGCCCCAGGCGACCCGCGGCGCCGACACTCGCCGCCAGTCGGGCAAGCTGACCGTCACGCGCGCGCTGAACGACGACGAAGGCGCGCGTGCGCGCAGCCTCGCCGCGCTGAAGCGCGCCCGCGAAAAGGAAAAGCGTTCGCACACCGCCTCGTCGGGTCCGCGCGAGAAGCAGGTCCGCGAAGTTGTCGTGCCCGAAAGCATCACGGTTCAGGAACTCGCCAACCGCATGGCCGAAAAGGGCAGCGACCTGGTCAAGGCGCTGTTCAAGATGGGCAGCCCCGTCACGATCAACCAGACGATCGACCAGGACACCGCCGAGCTGCTCGTCACGGAGTTCGGGCATGAGATCAAGCGCGTCAGCGAAGGTGATATCGACATCCGTCACGACGAGGATGTCGACGATGCCGAGCATCTGAAGCCGCGTGCCCCGGTCGTCACGATCATGGGCCATGTCGATCATGGCAAGACGTCGCTGCTCGACGCGCTGCGCGGGGCCAATGTCGTCGCGGGCGAAGCCGGCGGCATCACCCAGCATATCGGCGCCTATCAGGTGAAGACCCCCGACGGCTCGCTCGTCACCTTCCTCGATACGCCGGGCCACGAAGCCTTTACCGAAATGCGCCAGCGCGGCGCCAACGTCACCGACATCGTCATCCTGGTGGTCGCGGCCGACGACGGTTTGAAGCCGCAGTCGATCGAGGCGATCCACCATGCGAAGGCGGCCGGCGTGCCGATCATCGTCGCGATCAACAAGGTCGACAAGGAAGGCGCCAATCCGCAGCGCGTCCGCGAACGCCTGCTCGAACATGAGCTGGTGGTCGAGGAAATGGGCGGCGACGTCCAGAATGTCGAAGTGTCGGCGCTCAAGAAGACCGGCCTCGACAAGCTGCTCGATGCGATCGCGGTGCAGGCCGAAATCATGGAGCTGAAAGCCAACCCCGACCGCGCCGCCGAAGGCACGGTGGTCGAGGCGAAGCTCGATAAGGGCCGCGGCCCGGTGGCGACGATCCTCGTCCGCCGCGGTACGCTCAAGGTCGGCGACATCTTTGTCTGCGGTGCCGAAAGCGGCCGCGTCCGCGCGCTGATCAATGATCAGGGCCAGCAGATCAAGGAAGCCACGCCGTCGATGCCGGTCGAGGTCCTTGGCCTCGGCGGTGTCCCGATGGCGGGCGATACGCTTACCGTCGTCGAGAACGAAGCCCGCGCCCGCGAAGTGGCGGCCTATCGCCAGGGCGAGGCGCTCAAGAAGCGCACCGTGCAGGCGCCGGTCAGCCTCGAGGGCATGTTCGAGGCGCTCGCCGACAAGGCGAACGTCATCCAGTTCCCGGTGGTCATCAAGGGCGACGTGCAGGGCAGTGTCGAGGCGATCGTCAATGCGCTGAACAAGCTGTCGACCGACGAGATCCGCGTCCGCGTGCTCCA
>CAUUIU010000335.1:0-3968 GCA_963545025.1 uncultured Sphingopyxis sp.
GATCGCTCAGTGTCTCGTGGGCTCGGAGATGTGTATAAGAGACAGGCGTGAAGCGGCGAAGAAGGCGTTAGCGATGTCGATACCCCGCTGCTTTTCGAGCTTGTAGCGCGGGCGCGCGTCGCGAACGTGGGTGCGTGCGCGTGCGGCGAGTTGGCGCGTCGCGGCGGGGTCGCGGTCGATCGTTTTCGCCACCTCTTCGAATTCAACGCCGAAGACGTCGTGCAGCAGAAACGCGGCACGCTCGAGCGGCGACAGCCGTTCGAGCGCGAGCATCAGCGGCAGCGTAACATCGTCCTCTTCCTCCTCCTCGACCAACGGGTCGGGAAGCCAAGGGCCGACATAGGTTTCGCGTTGGCTCCGCGCCGATTTGATCTGGTCGAGGCAAAGCCGCGTTACGGTGCGGCGAAGAAAGGCCGCCGGCTCGCGCACCGCACTACGGTCGGCGCCGAGCCAGCGGATGAAAGCATCCTGCACCACATCCTCGGCATCGGCGACCGAGCCGAGCATGCGGTAAGCGACGCGGGTCAGCAGTGGACGCAGCGGGTCGAAACTCGCCGCCGCGTCCGCCGCCGCATCGATTTCGCCGCGGATGCCCTCGGGGGTCATCAGGCGGCTTTCAACGCGCCATTTTCGTACCAGAGGTCGAAACCTACCGCGATGCGGTTCCAGCCATTGATGACATTGATCATCACGGTCAGGTTCACCTGTTCCTCCGGCGTGAAATGCGCTTCGAGTGCGTCCTTCGCAGCCTTCTGTGTGTGCCCTTCCGAGATGCGGGTCAAGGCATCGGTCCAGGCAAGCGCGGCGCGTTCGCGGTCGGTATAGACGGGCGCTTCGTGCCAGGCCGACAGCAGATAGATGCGCTGTTCGCTCTCGCCCTTCGCGCGGGCTTCGACGCTGTGCATGTTGATGCAGTTGGCGCAGCCGTTGAGGATCGACGAGCGTATCTTCACCAGTTCGATCAGGCTCGCCTCGAGGCTGTTCTGCGCGGCCATCGAGACCGCCGTCCACTGCTTCATCAGTTGCGGGGCGGCGGCGTAGGGGTCGGATACCTTGGTCATGTCATGTCTCCTTTGGGGGTTGTACCGCTATGACGAGACAGGATCAGCAGATGTGACATGCGGTTAAAAAAACGGTCTTGGGGGGCCATATTTTCGGGCGCCCCTCCCCGCCAAAACTTTGTAAACGCACTGTTTCCGATAATGCGCTTTGATGCACCGAAAAGCTGCATTAGCATCGCTCCGTCTTTGGACAGGAGGGGTAAGATCATGAAGTTTCTCGATGGTTTCGGCGAACAGGCCTATGCGCTGCTGCGCATTGTCGCGGGCCTGTTGTTTCTGGCGCATGGCGTCCAGAAATTCTTTAATTTCCCGGTCGCTTTCCCGATGCCACTCAACCCGATGCTGCAAGGCGCGGGCGCGATAGAGCTGATCGCCGGCGGCCTGATCGTCATCGGCCTGTTCACCCGCCCCGCCGCCTTCATCGCGAGCGGCATGTCGGCGGTCGGCTATTGGGTCGCCCACGGCAGCCAGGGCCTTTATCCGATCGCCAATGGCGGCGAGACGATCGCGCTCTATTGCTTCCTCTTCCTGTTCATCGCGACGCGCGGGGCGGGAATCTGGAGCGTCGAAGGTACGACAAAGAAATAAGCCGGAATACAAAGTGGGGGCGGCTCCTTCGAACCGCCCCCAAGTTGTGGGCTTCATGGTGAAGTTGCTCAGAGCTTCCGCGTGTTCGCTTCGATCAGCTTCTTCGCCTCGGCGATTGCTTTCGCGGTGGTCAACTTCTTTTCCTGAATCTCGTCGGCCATTTCTAGCAGGCGGCCGCTGATCACGGTGCCGGTGTCGGCCTTTTCGTCGATCGCGATGCCGCCCTTGGTCGCGGCGACCTGGTCCCACTTGGCGCGCACGGCCGCCCAATAATCCTTGGTCGCGGCCCAATAATCGTCGGCCGCCTTCACGTCATATTGGTCATATTTGATGTAGGTGTTGAGGACATATTCCTGGACGATCGGGACCAGCTTGCCGTCCCTGGTCCCCATCTTGGTATTGTCCTGCCAGTGGACCCAGCCGTCGGGGCTGGGCTGGTGGCGGTTGATCGAGAGGTAGCGATCGTAAACGGGGTTGCGCACGGCGTCGCGGCGCGCGAGCGGGCGCCATGTCCAGTTCGAGCGCCAGCGGCGGACGCCGCCCTGCGTTTCGAACTGGCCCCAGCCGCCGTAACGCGGGCTGTCGTCGACCTGATAGACGGTCTGCGACCAGCGGCCGGTGCGCATCTTTTCGGGGACGTCTTCCCATGTCCACGCGTTGCGGTCCGAATAGACGAGCACCTTCGCGGGCTCATATTCCCAATCCTGGCGCCAATGCTTGATGATCATGCTCTTTTCGTCGTCGCCGGTGATGACGAGCATGTGCTGCAGGCTGATCTTGCGGCCGGTGTCCTCGATCATGCGCACGACCTCGTTGCCGCCCGAACGCTTGGGCTCGAGCACTTCGTAATTGGGATCCCAGCGCGTCGATTCCTGCATGTTGAAGCTGACGCGGTAGTTGCCCGCCATCGCGAGGATGTCGGCGCGGTCCTGCTCGAAATTGGCGGCGGCGGCTTCGGCAGCGATCGGCGGATGCGCGAACGCGGCGACGGGAAGTGCGGCGGTGGCCAGCAACAGGCCGGCGGCGATTTTCCGGTATATGTTCATCGTGGCAGTCCTTCTGTTTGTTTTAGAAGCGGAAGCTCAGCGACACGCTCGCGTTGCGGCCGGGCTGGGTATAGGCATCGGTGATCGTCGACGTGGCCGCGAGGCCGCGCACGTCGCTCCACCACGCATATTTCTTATCGAGGATGTTGAAGATGCCGGCGCGCAGCGTGAGCGCGTCCATCACGCGGACAAAGGCGGTCGCGTCGAGGATCGTGAAACCCTCGGGACGGAAGCAGACCGAGCCGCTGCAAACGGTGGTCGGACGCCCCAGATCATCGACCCCGACCGTGCGCGACAGCTCCTTGCGCCCGCTGTGCGTCATGATGATCTGGCCGCCGAACCGCCCGCCCGGCGCCCGATACCCGACGCCCGCGACGAGCTTGAGCGGATCGACCGACTGCAACGGCACACGTTCGAGGCCGAGCCCGGTTTGCGTTGCGGTGGCATAGGATAGGGCGAGCGTCGCATAGAGGCCGGAGGACGCTCGCCCCTCGAACCGTGCTTCGGCGCCTTTGACGCGAACACGATCGAGATTCACGAATTGATAGATGGCCGGATCGGCGGGCGTGAAGCTGCCGTCCACCACTTCCTGGCTGATGAAATCCCTGTAACGCGCCGTGAAGGCGGTGAGGTCGAGGCTGACCGCGTCGCTCGAGAAGCGCAGGCCGCCTTCGAAGCTTTCACTGCGTTCGGGGCCGAGATCGGGATTCGGGATCGAAGTGTAGCCCGACGCGATGTTCGAGAAGAACTGGTTCACCTGCCCCGGCTCGGGCGCCTTGAAGCCGGTCGCATAATTGGCGAACAGGCGGACCTCGTCGGTGATCTTCCACACCGCGCCGAATTTCGGTGACACGCGCGATCCGTCCTGCCCGGCTCCCGCGAAGGCCGGCAGCAGCGGATCCTTGTCGGGCGACAGATCGTACCAGTCGAAGCGCAGCGCCGGATAAAGCAGCAGGCGACCGTCGGCGATCCCGATCTCGTCGCCGATGAACAGGCCGGCGCGGGTGAAGTCGGTCGACGGGAAAGCGCGCGTCGGGAAGGTTTCGCCGAACGGCGGCACCGTGCCGTCGCGCAGCCCGCGCTGGCGCGTCTTGCTGATATCGCCGCCGAAGACGATGCGGTGAGTGACGGGGCCGGTCGAGAAATCGGCGCGTGCGTCGGCCGACGCGCCGATCACGCGGTTTTCAAAGGTGTTGAGGCGCGTGCGGTCGGCGGCGGGGGTGCGGTCTTCTTCGGTATATTGCCTGTCTCTTATACACATCTCCGAGCCCAC
>CAUUIU010000336.1:0-3965 GCA_963545025.1 uncultured Sphingopyxis sp.
CCATATTCTCTCCCCCTCAACCCAAAGTAGCGATCACCGCCAGCACCGACAGCGCGAGCAGGCAGAAGGTCGCCAACGAAAAGATCACGAAGCGCACCGGAACGCGGTTCACCGTCGACTGCCAAAGGCTGTGCACGATGCGCAGTATGACATAGGCCCAGGCGAGGCCGCGCGTGAGTTCGGTGTTGCCGCCCGACAGCTGCAGAAAGACAAGCACGGCGTAGAAGATCGTCGGCTGCTCGCACAAATGCGTGTAGTTGTGCGATTTCCAGTTGGTGAGCGGCGGCAGCACGCCTTCCAGATCGGCGCCACGGCCACCCGGCGGCGCAGCCTTGAGATCGACCCCCGCCTTTGCCAGTGCGGAAAAGCGCGTCACGGCAACCCAAACCAGCATGACGATCGTCCAGAGCGCCAAAACGGCGCCGGGCGCGAGAAGACTTTCGGACATTTGGCTCCCCCTTTATCTTTGCGGCGATGCTAGGGCGCAGCGCCGACATTGCAACCGGCGAAGTTTAGCGCGCGAGTTCGTCCCGGATCGCGGCGCCGTCGCCATCGACGCGCGGCGCAAAGCCGAGGTCGCGCGGCGGCGCGGCGCTGTATCGGACGGGTGGCTGCATCTCGTGGAAACCGCCGACGTCGGGATGGGTGCGGTGTCTGAAATAGCCGGTCGCGGCGAAATGCGGGTCCTCCTTGACATCCTGAAGGTCGCGAACGGACATCGCCGGAATGTCGTTGTCGGCGAAGAGCGTCAGCCATTCGTCGGTCGACTTGGCCGGCGTCTTGCGGGCGATTTCGGCATAGACGATCGGCATATGCTGGCCCTTCGTCTTGGCGGCTTCGAACTCGGGCGTTTCGGTGAGGCCCGCACTGCCGAGCAGGATCATCAGCCTCGCGGTCGATTCGGGCGTATAAGGGACGATCGCGACATAGCCGTCGCTGGTCGGGAAGGGCTGGCGCGTCGGATCAAGCTGGCGCGGATAGCCCGCAGGGCCGATTGGCGGATCGAGAGTGGCATCGCGCAGATGCTCGACGAGCATGAACGAGGCGAAGCATTCGAACATCGGTACTTCGACCTGCTGCCCCTCGCCGGTGCGCAGCTTGTGGACGAGCGCGGCGAGGATCGCCTGCGCGCCGAACTGGCCGGCAATCTTGTCGGCGATCAGCGAGGGCAAGTAACGCGGGCGCGGGTCGCCGTCGACGCGGGGGAGCAGGCTGGTCGTGCCGGTCGCCGCCTGGATGACATCGTCATAGGCCTGAAGGTCAGCATAGGGCCCGTCCTGGCCGAAGCCGGTGCCATGGACATAGATGATATCGGGTTTGAGCGCCTTGCATCCTTCATAGTCGAAACCGAGCCGGGCGATCGCCTTGCCGCGGACATTATGGAAAAAGACGTCGGCGGTGGCGATCAGGTCGCGGAGGACCGCGGCGTCTTCGGGCTTCTTGAGATCGAGCGCGATCGAGCGCTTGCCGCGGTTCACGGTCAGGTGGATCGACCCCATGGTGGGATCGGGAATGCCGTTGCCGAGGTAGCGCGAGATGTCGCCCGTGCCCGGGGTTTCGACCTTGATCACCTCGGCGCCAAGGTCGGCGAGCATCTGCGTCGCATAGGGGCCGAAAATGACCGTCGTCAGATCGACGATGCGAATGCCTTCGAGCATCGTCATGCGGCTTCGTCCGTCATCGTTCGATACGTGTTGATGACCACGCGGCATCCTCCCTTCGCTGTTTACGCAACGATAGAAGGATTGCGAAGTGAAACGGAAGTCCTAATCGACCGTCGCGGCAATGGCGCCGGTATCGGCGGCGTAAGCGGTCGATATCCGGCGATATGATCTGGACGCAAAGGCGGCCGCAGTGGCGAACACGCCGAGCAGGCCCGCGATGGTGAAAACGATGGCGATGCCGCGCTCGGGCCCGCGGCCGTACCAGTCGCCGATCGCATCGGCGCCCCAGCCGGTCGTCATGAGCGGTACGAAGACGAACTGGGTGAGCGGGGCGATAAGGAAGGCGGTAAGCGGCGAGGCGGCGAGTTCGACCGACTGGGCGAAACCAAAGACGCGGCCTTGCCGCTCGAAGGGGACGACCTTTTGCAGCGTCGTCTGCTCGGCCGCCTCGGCATAGGGACCAAGGAACATCCAGATGAAGCAGCCGACGCCCAACAGCCAGATCGACGACTGGATGGTGAAGAAGACGGCGACAATCCAGGCGGCCAGATTGACGAGCAGCAAGGTCCGCACCGGGTTCGCGCCGAGACCCGTTCGCGCGATCACCATGCCGCTGAGGATGAAAGCACAGGAAATGACCGCCCAAAGCAGCCCCCATTCCTCGACCTTCATCAGCGACAGGCCGTAAGCGTCCATCAGCGCCATGAACACGCCGCCGAGCAGATTGTTGAAGGCGGAGAAGAGGATCAGCGCGAACAGCCCCGGGATGGCGATGACGAGGCGGAAGGTACCAGCAAGGTCGACGCGGCGCGGTTCGTCGTGCGCCTCGCCGGTATCGCGCGGTTCGTCGACATGGACGAAAAGCAGATGGAACGCCGCGAGGAGCGACAGGACAATCGCGAAGGCCAAGGTCGCGACCATCCCGTCCCAGGCGACGAGGAAGCCGCTGATTGCCGAGGTGGTGAGAAAGCCGATGCCGCTGACCATGCCGACGAGACCGTTCGCCTTGTCGCGCCGGTCCTCGGGCACGAGCAGGGTGACGAGCGTGGGCAGCGCGATCATGCGGATATTGCCGATGATGACGCCGAACATCGTCAGCAGCACGAACAGCCAAAGGCCGAAGCTCGACGTATTTGCGGTTGGGATGCCGGGGTCGAAAGCATAAGCGCCGAGCGCGAGGCTGTAGATCGCAACCGAGGCGAGGCTGGAGACGATCATCATCGTCCGTTTGCGATGATGGTCGACGAGGCTGCCGAACCAGATGCCCAGCATCGAGGTGAGCACCAGGTAGATGCCCGCGATCATTCCCGTCGCGAACACCGAGCGGGTTTCGAGGAATATCCAGAAGGTGATCGCGAACCACACCGTGAAATTGGTGATGTTGGCGACCAGATTGTTGATGAGGAGAGAATGAAAGGGCTGCATGGCCGCAGCAATCTAACGCCTTGGTTCAAAGACGCCAGCCGATAGAAAAAGGGCCGGCGCATCGCTGCACCGGCCCTGTTTTCGTTTCTGTGGTGCCCTTCAGAACAGCTTGGTCACCGTCGCGCTGCGGCGTTCCTTTTCGACTTCGCCGGTGTAGAGGCTCGCCATCGGCTCATCGCTGACGACATGGGTTTCCTCGGCACCGAAACCGTTGAACTTGGTGCGCATCGCACAGCCATAGGCGCCGAGCATGCCGATTTCGATAAAATCGCCGGCCTTGATGTCGGCGGGCAGGAAGAAAGGCCCCGCCATATGGTCGAGATCGTCGCAGGTCGGGCCGTAGAAGCTGAACGCAACCATCTCGGCATCGTCATTGTCGCCGTCGCGCTGTAGCGCAACCGGGAAGCGCCAGCCGACATGCGCGGCGTCGAACAGCGCGCCATAGGCACCGTCGTTGATGTACAGCTCTTCGCCGCGACGCTTTTCCACGCGGACGATCAGCGAGCTATATTCGGCCGACAGCGCGCGGCCCGGTTCGCACCAGAGCTCAGCCGAATAGCTGATCGGCAGGCTTTCGAAGCTGCGATGGATCGTCTCGAAATAGGCGTCGAGCGGCGGGGGTTCCATGCCGGGGTAGGTCGAGGGGAAACCGCCGCCCACATCGACGATGTCGACCGTCACCGCCGCCGCGACGATCGCTGCGCGGACGCGCTCCATCGCCTGCGCATAGGCATGCGGGGTCATCGCCTGGCTGCCGACGTGGAAGCAGATGCCGAGCGCGTCGGCGGCTTGGCGGGTCGCCATCAGCAGTTCGACGACCTCATCGGTCCTGTCTCTTATACACATCTGACGCTGCCGACGAAGCTAGAAGTGTAG
>CAUUIU010000337.1:0-3928 GCA_963545025.1 uncultured Sphingopyxis sp.
TACACTTCTAGCTTCGTCGGCAGCGTCAGATGTGTATAAGAGACAGCGGTTGGGCAGCGCGGTGAGCGGATCGCGCCGCGCCAGCTCGTGCGCCTGCGCCTCGGCGCTGCGCGCACGGTCGCGCTCGACACGAAGCTGGGCGAGCCGCCGCGTCGCCGACGCCGAAAGCCACAGCGCCTGCCAGGTCGCCGCGAGCAGCACGAGCAGCTTCGATCCGCCGCCCCACGCGCTGTCGTCGACATCGACGATATGGATGAAGGCCAGCACCGCCATCGGCAGGCACCAGGCCGCGAGGAAATCGCGCGCCTCGCCCGATCCGCGCCGCCATGCGAGGCCCAGATAGGCGGCAACCGCAAGCAGATCGGCAATGACGATCAGCCCCAGCACGTCGCCCCATTGCGCCAGGCTTTCGCTGCGGATCAGCGCCAGCGGCACGCCGACGACACCGACAACGCCACCGAACAAAAGCGCCGCGACGCGCAGGCGCGGCGAGACCAGCCCGCGCTCGACCGCCAGCACCGCGCTCGCCGTGGCTATGGCGATCGCCGAGCAGGCGAGGAAGGTCCCGATCTGCGCCGAGACCGTGCCCGCCAGCCCGGGCAGGATGCCGAGATGCGCCTGCGACCAGATCGCGCCCCACAACAGCATGACCGCCGACCATGCCGCCTGCCACGCAAGATAAGGACGGCGCACCGCGACCGCGAGCGACAGGCTGTAGATACCGCTGACAAGAAGCAGGGTCAGCGCAGCGCCCACCGCGACCGCCATGCCCGTCGATTGCACGACGGCATCGGTTTTCGGGATCAGCCGCGCGCGCACCAGGCCCAGGCTCGCGAGGCGATCGAAGCGCATCGTCACACCGGTGAGCGGCACCGTGCGTTCGGGCGCTTCGAACAATATCTGCCCGCCCGCGCGCCAGTGCGATCCATAATCGCCCTGTCGAACCTCCTGCCAGCGCACGACGCCGTCGGCATAGGAAAAGCCGACCGCGAGACGGTCGAAGCGCGTCTGGTGGACCATCAGCACCAGGTCGCTGCGCGAAATCGCACGATCGGTCCGCAGCCACAGGCTGGCACGATGATAACCCGCGGGGGTTCCGCTGCAGGAGAAGCGCAGCGCCGAAAGACTGGCGTCGGGCGCACCGATATCGCTTGCCGCGTGGCACAGCCCGCGCTCGACCTGGAGCGTTTCGGCATGCGCCGGCCCGGCAAAAAGGGCGAGGAAGAGCAACAGGCCGGGCAAAAGCCGGCCGCGCAGCATCGTCCAAAGATATCCCCCCGCGGTCATGCCACCCCTATCGCACCAATATCTTGGAAAATCTTTACCATCGCACGCGGCGCAGCGCGCGGTTTATCGTCCGACGCGCAGGCGAACCCCCACCCGGTCGCCGCGCCCGACCCCCTCGGCCTTCTGCACCGCGACTTTCACCGGCAGCAGATAACCGCCGTCGCGCGGAAAGAGCGAGGTGGCGAAGAGGGTCGCCCCGATGCGCGCCACCACCGGCACGACGCCCCAGCCATAGCTTTCGGTGAGCGCGGCATAGCGGATATCGCCGACATGTTCGTCGGGGACGACCGCGAAGATGAACGGCGCCGGCCCGCGCCATTCGATGATTTCGGCTTCGAATAACATCTCGTCCATGCTCGTCAGTTCCGCGGTGCCTGGCGCCGATAGCTCAGCGCCTCGGCAATATGGATGCGCCCGATGTGCTCCACCCCCGCGAGATCGGCAATCGTGCGCGCGACGCGCAACATACGCGTATAGCCGCGCGCCGAAAGCCGCATCGCCTCGGCCGCCTGCGCGAGCAGCTTGCGGCCCGGCTCGTCGGGGGTCGCGACCGCTTCGAGCAGCTCGCCGTCGATCTCGGCATTGGTGCGTGCCTTGTGCCCGGCATAGCGCGCGGTCTGCACATCGCGTGCGGCGGCCACGCGCGCCGCGACTTCGGCGCTGCCTTCGGCGGGAGGCGGAAGGACAAGGTCGGCGGCGCTCACCGCCTCAACCTCGACATGCAGGTCGATGCGATCGAGCAGGGGCCCCGACAGCTTCGCCTGATAGTCGGCGGCGCAGCGCGGCGCACGGCTGCACGCGAGCGCCGGGTCGCCGAGATGGCCACAGCGGCACGGGTTCATCGCCGCGACAAGCTGGACGCGTGCCGGGAAAGTCACATGCGCATTGGCGCGCGCGACACTGACCTCGCCCGTTTCGAGCGGCTGGCGCAGCGAATCGAGCACGCCGCGCTGGAATTCGGGAAGTTCGTCGAGGAAGAGCACGCCGAGATGCGCCAGGCTGACCTCGCCCGGCCGCACACGCAGCCCGCCGCCGACGAGCGCGGGCATCGACGCCGAATGATGGGGGCTGCGGAACGGCCGCGCGCGGACAAGCCGCCCGCCATCGAGCTGTCCCGCGACCGAGGCGATCATCGACACCTCCAGTGCTTCGGCGGGCGTCAGGTCGGGCAATATGCCCGGCATGCACGCCGCCATCAGCGACTTGCCCGCGCCCGGCGGGCCGCAAAGCATCAGATTATGCGCCCCGGCGGCCGCAATCTCGAGCGCGCGCTTCGCCGTCTCCTGCCCCTTCACCTGCGCCAGATCGGCAGCGCGCACCGGCGCCGCGACCTCGCCCGGCACCGGCGGCGCGAGCATCGCGCTGCCCCTGAAATGATTGAGCAGCGCCAGCAGGTCGGGCGCGCCGAGCACCTCGACATGCCCCGCCCAGGCCGCCTCCGACCCCTGCGCCGCGGGACAGATCAGCCCGCTTTCGACGCTGCCCGCATGAATGGCGGCGAGCAGCACGCCGGGCGAGCCGGCGACGCGTCCGTCGAGCCCGAGTTCGCCGACGACGACATAATTGCTCAGCGTCTCGGCATCGATCACGCCCATCGCCCCCAAAAGCGCGAGCGCGATCGGCAGATCGTAATGCGACCCCTCCTTGGGCAGGTCGGCGGGCGACAGGTTGACGGTGATGACCTTGGGCGGGAGCGACAGGCCGATCGCGGCGATCGCGGCGCGCACCCGCTCCCGGCTTTCACCCACCGCCTTGTCGGGCAGACCGACGACAACGAAGCGCGGCACGCCCGGCGTGATCTGGCACTGCACCTCGACGCCGCGTGCCTCGATCCCGAGATAGGCGACGGTTGAAACGATTGCGACCATCTTCCCCCCGGAATGACACCCATGTGCTCGCTTTGTTCCGCGCCTTCTTAGGGCGCGGCGGCGCGCCGTCGAGTCCATTTACCGCCGATCTGGTGGTGTTCGTCGCCACGCGTTTGACAACATACCAACTGGTCGGTATGTCGATTCGCATGATACCGAATCAAGCCTCGACCGATACCGCCAAGCCGCCGCGCGGCAGCGCCCGCGCTAGGCTGATCGCCGCCGCACATACGACGGTGCGCAAGCAGGGCTATTCGGCGACAACGGTCGACCAGATCTGCGCCGCGGCAGGCGTGACCAAGGGTGCCTTCTTCCATCACTTCGCGTCAAAGGAAGAACTGGCGGTCGCCGCGGCCGAGGGCTGGACCGAGCGCGCGCGGCCGATGTTCGAACTGGCGCCGCATGTTCGCCTCGAAGACCCGCTCGACCGACTGCTCGGCCATATCGATTTCCGCCTGTCGATGCTCGATGGGCCGACCGAGGATTATACCTGCTTCGTCGGCACGATGGTGCAGGAAGCCTATGCGACGAACGACCGCATCCGTGCGGCGTGCGAGGCGAGCATCAACGCCTATTGCCAGGCGCTCGCCCCCGACATCGCCGCCGCGATCAAGGTCTATGGCGTGCCCGAAGATGTCACCGCCATCGGCCTCGCCCAGCATGTCCAGTCGGTGCTGCAGGGCGCTTTCGTCCTGGCTAAAACCACGAACGACCCGGCGATTGCGCGCGGCACCGTCACCCATTTGAAGCGTTATGTCCGGATGCTGTTCGGC
>CAUUIU010000338.1:0-3927 GCA_963545025.1 uncultured Sphingopyxis sp.
ATCGCTCAGTGTCTCGTGGGCTCGGAGATGTGTATAAGAGACAGGGGCAGCAAGGGAACCATCCAGCGCTCCCAGCGCAGCGCCTGCGCGGCGATGACGAGAAAAAATACCAAGCAGAAAGGCAGGATGACGAAAGCCCAGCGGCGATCCTTGCCTGCCCCCCATATCGTTCCGAGCATCGCGAGCAGCAGTCCGCCGATACCCATCGACGACAGCAGCGGCCCGGATATGTACCAGCCGATATTGTCGAACAGCCCGCCGCCGGTGGCGCCGGGGTGCAAAGGACGCGCCTCGCTCGACAGATTCTTCAGCACCGTCGCATGGTCGATCAGCAGGAAGGGCGACACGAGAAACAGTGTCAACGCGGCGACGAGGCCGAAAAGCGCGAGGTCGCGCATGCCGCCAAGCCCCTGCCGCGCGCGATAGATGCCTGCGTAGATCGCGGTCAGGCCGATCGCCGCCGCGGGCCATTTCGTCGCGCAGGCCAGCCCCGTAAAAATGCCCGCGAGGATATAGTCGCGCCGCCGGCCCTTGTCGGCGATCGCCAGCGCCGACAAGGCGGCGAGCAACATGAACAGGCTCGCCTGAACATCGGTGCGAATGATCTGCGAATATTCGATATGCACCGCGTTGACCGCGAGCATCGCCGCCGCAACGAGCCCGACCCGCTTGCCACCGAGCCGCTCGCCGAGCCGATAGGTCATCCACACACAGGCGACGCCGCACGCAACCATGAACAGCCGCGCGGGCATCACCAATATACCGGGATCGGCATAGACCGCCGCCGCAAAAGCGTCGGCATTCGCAAAGCGTCCGGTCGCGAGCCCGAGCGAGCCCACCGCAACCATGATCAGCGCGAGCACATAAAGCGTCGTCGTACCGGGGTGACCGAACCAGCCAGGATTCAGGCTGTGATTACGCAGCATTTCGAACGCCGTCGCCATGAACAAGGGCTCGTCGGGGTCGTTTAACGCTGGCAGGCCGAAGCCGACGCCATCGACGCGCAGCGCCAGCGCGGCGAGCAAGATCGCGCCGAGAAGTGCATGGCCGACCCATGGCCGAAGCGCGGGATTTCGAATGGCGGACATCGGTTCGCTCATATGTCTGAGCGAAGACGTCGCGCGGCGCGGCGAACCTTGATTTCGCTCAGCGGATCGGGCGGTCACGAAAGGTCACACGGTTGTGCCAGAACCAGCTTCCCACGATCAGCACCGCGGTGAAGCCGAGCTGGGCGATCGTCGGCGCGACGCCGCCGACTTCGACCAGCAGCGGCAGCGCCGCCCAGTTGGCGGCATAGTTGAACAGATAATAGCCGGAAAATGTCGTGAACTCGCGCAGGATGTCGCCCCGCGTGCGGAACACGCCGAACTTGTATGTCGAAAAGGCGAAGCACAGGCACACCGCCTGCGCAATCCCCAGTGCGACGAGATAATGGGTGTTGAACAGCGGCACAGCCCACAGGAGCAGCGGATAGAAGGCCAGTCCGAAAGCGGTGTTGAGCGCGCCCGCGGCGAGGAAGCGGATCGGGCGGCTCAGCGGCAGCACCCTTCCCGACCTCATTGTTCGTCCATCAGCGGAATCCGCATATTAGCCTCGAGCACCTCACGCGGCAGGAAGGGCGACAAATCCTCGAGCGCGGGCGAAGTGATGCGCCCGTCGGGATGCTGCTTGGCGCCGAGCTTGGGCGCGAAGGGCACATGTTCGTCGACGAAGATTTCGCAGAAGGCCGGACCGTCGCTGGCAAGCATCGCGGCGATGGCGTCGGGCAGTTCGGCGTGCGTCGCCGCGCGGACATAGTCGAAGCCGAACGCGGCCGCGACCTTCGCGAAGTCGGGAAAGGTCACATTGCTCTTCGGTCCGCCACCGACTTCCTGCCCGTTGAAGAAATTGCGCTGGGTCTGGAAGATCGAGACATAGCCGCTGTTGTTGATCAGGATCACCTTCACCGGCAGGCCGTAACCCGCGATCGTCTGCATCTCCTGCAGGTTCATCATGATGCTGCCGTCGCCGGCGATCGCAATCACGCGCTGCTTACCGCCCGTCGCCGCGCAGACGCCGATCGCGGCGGGCAGGTCATAGCCCATCGTCGCGCAGCCCGAATTGGTCCAGAGGCGCTGGCCCGGCCGGATATGCGCCGCCTGAAAGCCGATCACGCACGCGCTGCCGTTGCCCGTAACGATAACGTCGTCCTCGCCGAGCTGCGCGAACAATTCGTCCATCGCGACATAAGGATGCACGAGCGTCGGGTGCTCGCGATACTCGGGAAGCACCGCCGGAAACAGCCGCACGCGTTCACGGGCCCAGCCGAGCCATTCGCGGTGCGTTTCGGTCGGCCCGGCGGAAGGTTGCGCGAGCAAAGCGGGAATCAGATCGGCAAGGTCGGCGACAACCGGCATGTCGGGCACGACATTGGGCTTGGCGAGCTCGACCGGGTCGATGTCGACCCAGATCTTGTGCGCGGCGCGCGCAAAGCTCTGCCAGTTATAGCTGACCTGCCGGATGTTGAGGCGGCTTCCGAGGATCAGCAGCAGGTCGGCGCTTTGCGTCACCATATTGCCGCCACGGTCGCCGACCGTGCCGGGTTTGCCGCAGTTGAGCGCATGGTCGGTCCACAGCGCGTCATGCGCGTTCCAGCCGGTGACGACCGGAATGCCGAGGCGGTCGATCAGCGTGAGAAAGGCGTCGTGCGCGCCGCTGAGGCGGACGCCGCTGCCGGCAAACACGACCGGGCGTTCGGCCTTGGCAATCCGGGCGAGAATCTCCGCCGCCGCGGCATCGACGTCAGTTGCCTTCCACGGCTCGTCGAGTTCGGCGGGGTCGAAGCCCGGCAGCAGGTCGTCGGGATCGATCTTCGCCGCCTGCACGTCGAGCGGGATATCGAGCCACACCGGGCCGGGCCGCCCGCTGGTCGCCAGATAGAGCGCCTTTTCCAGATGATAGCGGATCGCGCGCGGATCGGTGACCATCGTGGCATATTTGGTGATCGGCCGTACCAGTTCCTCGATATCGAGTTCCTGATCGCCATATTGGCGCAGCGGCAGCCCGGTATGGCGCACCGTCGTCTCGGTCTTCACCTGCCCCGAAATCACCAGCATCCCGATCGAATCGACAAAGGCGCCATAAACGCCGGTGATCGCGTTGGTGCCGCCGGGACCCGAGGTCACATTGACGACCGCGAGGCGGTTGGTCAGCCGGTAATAGGCCTCGGCCGCCATCGACAGCGCCTGCTCGTGATGCGTGAAGGTCTTGGTCAGCGCCGGATGCGTGCCGAGCGAATGGTTGAGGTGCATCGCCCCGCCCCCGGTCAGCATGAAGATATCGGAGATGCCCTTGTCGGCAAGAAACTGGGCGACCCAGTCGGAGAGCTTCATCTGGCTCATTTGTTCCATCCATTGAAGAGAGCGGTACGGCGAATGGCCTCATCGAGGCCGGTTGCGGGTTCGACGCCCAGCGCGCCGCGGATCAGCGCGGTCGAGGGGACGTAGCGGCCGGGATTCCAGCCGGGATCGGGGCGCCCGGCGACCTCGACGCCGGGGCTGCCGAGAACGGCGGCAGTGCGGCGCGCGAGGTCGGCGATCGACACCGCCTCTTCTGACCCGGCATTCCAGGTCGCCCCGCGCGGCGCGCCGAGCAGCATCAGCCAGAGCCAGGCGGTCAGGTCGGTGGCATAGAGATAGGAGCGGACGGCGGTGCCCGCGCTTTCGATACGGATCGTTCGGCCCGCCATCGCGTCGCGGATGAAATTGCCCGCGGCAAAATGGATGTCGAGCGACAGCAGCGGGCCGAGCAGCGCAAAGATGCGGGCGGTCACGACGTCGAGCCCGAATTGCTTGCCATAGATGGCGCAGAGCTGCTCGGCGGCGCGTTTCCCTTCGCCATCTGTCTCTTATACACATCTGACGCTGCCGACGAAGCTAGAAGTGTAGA
>CAUUIU010000339.1:0-3917 GCA_963545025.1 uncultured Sphingopyxis sp.
GATCGCTCAGTGTCTCGTGGGCTCGGAGATGTGTATAAGAGACAGGTGATGCGCCTGAAAGGTAAGGGCTTTAGCCAGAAGGGCGGCGAGCGCGGCGACCAGTTGGTCAAGCTGATGATCGATGTGCCCGCCGCCGATGCCGACCTGTCGAAACTGATCGAGGCCTGGACCGACACCCGCGCCGTGCGGGCAGAGCTCGGCGTGTGATGCGTGGCTGAAGCCAAGGACCAGAAAATCGTCGCCGCGCTCGAGCGCGAGGTTGCCGACGAGGTCGGCAAGGAGTTTCTGGCCGAGGGTCATTCGCCGCATTCGCCCGAAGCGCGCGCCGAGCGCGCCAAGCGCGTCAAACTGCGCGCGCGCGCCGAGGGGGTTATCGCCCGCGGTCGCGAACAGCTCGGTCCCGGCACGCGCGTTTACCGCATCATGCGCCGCGTCGTCGTCGGCACCTACACCGACGGCTTTATCCATGCCGGCAATCTCGCCTATCTCGCGCTGATTGCGCTTTTCCCCTTCTTCATCCTGCTCGCTGCCGCCTTTTCGATCTTCGGTGGCAGCGTCGGGGGCGAAGCCGCGATCGAGGCGGTGTTCTCGACGATGCCGCCGACGGTGGCCAACGCATTGGCGGGGCCGATCCGTGAGGTCATGACAGCACGCACGGGCATCTTCCTGTGGCTCGGCGCGCTCGTCGCGCTGTGGACCGTAGGCAGCCTGATCGAGACGGTGCGCGACATCCTTCGCCGCGCCTATGGTACGCATTTCTCCAAGGGTTTCTTCCACTACCGGCTGCTGTCGATCGGCATCATCACCGGCGCGGTCGTCCTGATGCTGCTGTCGTTCAGCATGCAGGTGCTGATCGTCGGCGTCGAACAGTTCGTAACGCGCGTGCTGCCCGAAAAATATCAGTCGGTTGGCGTCGTCGCGATCTCGCGCGGCGTGTCGGGTTTCGGCCTCTTTCTCGCGATTTACATGCTCTTCTACAGCCTTACGCCCTCCAAATATCGGCGGAAACAATTTCCCAAATGGCCGGGCGCCCTGTTCACGACCCTGTGGTGGGTCGGGGTCACGCTGGCGCTGCCGCCTTTGCTCGCCAGCCTGCTCAGCTATGACGCAACCTACGGCAGCCTTGCGGGTGTGATGGTTGCGCTGTTCTTTTTCTATCTGGTTGGATTGGGTATGGTGATGGGTGCCGAACTCAACGCCGCGCTCGTCGAGGTTGAGGATTTGGGCCACGACGCTATTGGGCGCGTCGACGATGTGATTATTGAAAAGACCGGAGACACAAAATGACGGGTCTGATGACTGGCAAGCGCGGGCTGATTATGGGCCTTGCGAACGACAAGTCGCTGGCGTGGGGCATTGCCAAGGCGCTGCACGGCGCGGGCGCCGAGCTGGCGATTTCCTATCAGGGCGATGTGATGCTGAAGCGGGTGAGGCCGCTCGCCGATGAACTCGGCTGCGATTTCCTGATCGACTGCGACGTCGCCGACATGGACAATCTCGACGCAGCGTTCGCGACGCTTTCCGCGCGCTGGCCGACGATCGACTTTGTCGTTCATGCGATCGGCTATACCAACAAGGAAGCGCTGCGCGGCCATTATGCCGATGTGACGCTCGACGACTTCCTGATGACGATGAACATCAGCGTCTACAGCTTCACCGCGGTCGCACAGCGCGCGTCGGCGATGATGACGCCCTATGATCCCGAAACGGGCAAGGGTGGCGGTTCGCTGCTGACGCTCAGCTATTATGGCGCCGAGAAGGTGATCCCGCATTATAACGTCATGGGTGTGGCGAAGTCGGCACTCGAAACCAGCGTCAAATATCTCGCCAATGATTACGGCCCGCAGGGTGTGCGCGTGAACGCGATCTCGGCCGGCCCGATCAAGACGCTGGCGGCTAGCGGCATCGGCGACTTCCGCCTGATCCTCAAATGGAACGAGCATAACGCGCCGCTGCGCCGCAACGTCACCATCGACGATGTCGGCGGCTCGGCGCTCTACCTGCTCAGCGACCTGTCGAGCGGCGTCACGGGCGAAACGCACCATGTCGATGCGGGCTACCACACCGTCGGCATGAAACAGGAAGACGCCCCGGACATCTCGCTTGTCTGATGACATTGCTGATCGCTCTCGCGTTGGTCGCCGATCCGGCCCGACCGGAAATCTATTACCGACCCGGTGAAGCAGGCACCGACATCTGCGGCGTGTCGGCGTCGGGTCCGGAGGATCTGATCAATACGGTACTGGCTTTGCCCGGCCTCGAACTGGTCGAGCGGAAGGATCAGTATCTGACGATGGTGCAAGAAGGTGAGCGCAGGTTCTGGACATTTGCCGTCGATGGCCATCCGGCGGCGCCGGCGATCATATGCCGGACGATAAAACCTCGCGAAGGAGGCGGGTCGACACTCGCGATGGAAGTCCGTTGCTTCGCCGACAAGGCGGACTGCGACAAGCTGACGGCGGATTTCGTCGCACATAATCAAGGCATATTGGAAAAGGCGGAGAAGGTGAATTTGTCCATTCCTCGCTCGGCCTTTGCCTGACGAACTCTTTATCCGGCGTGCGCGAGCGGACGATGAGATCGCAATCGACGCCTTGATCCGAAGGGCCTTTGCTGGGACTGAATTCGGCCATCAGGGCGAAGCCGAGCTGGTGCGGATGGTCGATGAGGACGGCGACACACTAGTGTCGCTCGTTGCCGAACAGAGCGGCGCGATTATCGGGCATGTGCTGTTCAGCCGTATGGATGTCGAAGCCGACGGCGCCGCGCTTTCGGGCGCCGGTCTCGCCCCGGTATCGGTGGTGCCTGAACGACAAGGGCAGGGCATCGGCGCCGCGCTGATCCTTGCCGGCCTGGAAGCGCTGCGCAAACAAGGCACCGCGATCAGCTTCGTCCTCGGCCACGAGGATTATTACCCCCGCTTCGGCTATTCGCCCGACCTCGCCGCGCGCTTCGCGTCGCCCTTTGCGGGACCGCATTTCATGGCGATGATGCTGGACTCGGACGCGGCTTGGCCGCTAGGCGGACGGGCGGATTACGCACCCGCATTCGGCCGGATGGGATAGGGCAATGAGTTTCAACAGCTTCGGACATATCCTTCGCTTCACGACGTGGGGGGAGAGCCACGGCCCCGCGCTCGGCGCCGTCGTCGACGGCTGTCCGCCGCGCCTTTCGCTCTCTGAGGCCGACATCCAGCCCTTTCTCGACAAGCGCCGCCCCGGCCAGTCGCGCCACACGACGCAGCGGCAGGAACCCGATCAGGTGCGCATCCTGTCGGGCGTCTTCGAGGGCAAGACGACGGGTACGCCGATCAGCCTGATGATCGAGAATGTCGACCAGCGCTCGAAGGACTATGGCGAGATCGCGCAGGCCTATCGTCCCGGCCACGCCGATTACAGCTACGACGCCAAATACGGCATCCGCGACTATCGTGGCGGCGGCCGGTCGAGCGCGCGCGAGACCGCGGCGCGCGTTGCGGCGGGCGGCGTCGCGCGGCTTGTCATTCCCGAAGTGCAGATCCACGCGTGGGTCGCCGAAATCGGCGGCGATGCGATCGATCCGGCGAACTTCGACCTCGAGGAAATCGACCGCAATCCCTTTTTCTGCCCCGACCCCGCCGCGGCACAGCGCTGGGAAGGGCTGATGGACGCCGCGCGCAAGGCGGGCAGCTCGCTTGGCGCCGTCATCGAATGCGCCGCGAGCGGCGTTCCCGCCGGCTGGGGCGCGCCGATCTATGCCAAGCTCGACAGCGACCTCGCCGCCGCGATGATGGGCATCAACGCCGTGAAGGGCGTCGAGATCGGCGCGGGTTTCACTGCGGCGCGCCTGCGCGGCGAGGAAAATGCCGATCCGATGCGCCCGGCGACCGACGGCAGCAATCGCCCCGATTTCCTGTCGAACAACGCCGGCGGCATCGC
>CAUUIU010000340.1:0-3911 GCA_963545025.1 uncultured Sphingopyxis sp.
GTTCTGGTCGAGCGAGACCATCTTGGGCTCGACAGTCGCGGCAAAGCGACCCTGCCGCTTGTAAAGTTCGATGATGCGCGCGACGTCGGCGCGGACCTTCGAACGCGTGAAGATCTGGCGCGGCGCCAGCTTGATCTCGGGACGGATCTTGTCTTCCTTGAGGCGCTTGTTGCCCTCGAGGATCACGCGATTGATGACGGGGTTCTCGGTAACCTGGATCGTCAGCGCGCCATTTTCGTCGCTGATCTGGAAATCCTTGAACAGCTCGGTCGCGGCGAGATCCTTCAGCGCCTGGTCGAGCGTCGCGCGATCATAATTCTGTCCGACGCGCAGGCGCAGATAGGACATGATCGTCTGCGCCTCGAGACGCTGGTTGCCGACGACGGTAATCGACCGGACGGTCGTTGCGGCTGGCGCGGCTTCGGGTGCGGGGGCCGGGACGGTCGGCGGCGAGACCTGCTGCGCCATCAGCGCCGCGGGCCAGGCCAGCATCGTTCCCGCCATGAGAATTGCCGACAGCTGCGTCCGCGCCGAATAATTGTGTGAAGCCACGCTGTTCATCCCGAAAAAATAACCCACAAGCGACGAACCCGCGTGGTCGCGGGTTCGCGCGCACTCCCTGCCCCAGTCCGCCTATCCAATCAAGCGCGCGATCCTGTCCCACACGCCAATTGAGCCCAAATCATTGAAAGTCACGACCAGCATGAGCGTCACGATCGCTGCAAAGCCGAATCGGAACGCCCATTCCTGTGCCTGAGGTGGCGCGGGGCGGCGCCTGATCGCCTCATAGGCGTAGAAAAGCAAATGGCCACCATCGAGCATGGGCAATGGCAAGAGGTTGATGAACCCCAGATTGATGGAAATCAGCGCGATGAAGAATATCAGCGACGCGATGCCCAGCGTCGCCATCTTGCCTGAAAACTCGGCAATCTTGACCGGCCCGTTCATGTCCTTGATCGATCGGCGCCCGGTCAGGAACTGCCCCAGCACCTCGACCTGCTGACGCACGATCTGCCAGGTCTGCTGCACTCCGACACCCGGAGCGTCGAGCAGAGATACAGGCCGAAATTCGGGCTTGGGCGGAGAGAGGCCGATGATCGCGCGATCGAAATCCTTACCGAACACGTCCTTTTCCCGCACCAGCCGCGGCGCCAGTTCGACCAGCCGTTCGCTTCCCGCTCTCTCGATGCGTACCTGCATCGCTTCGCCCGGGCGATGCGCGACCGCCATCTGGACATCGCCGAAGGTCTCAATCGCACGGCCGTCGATCGACACGATCCGGTCGCCCTTTTGCAGCCCCGCGTCGGCAGCGGCCGATTTCGCCGCGATGCCGCCCGCCACTGGCGGCGTAACCGATTGGCCGCCGATCCACGCGAAGCTCGCGAGGATCAGGATCGCGAACAGGAAATTGGTCACCGGGCCCGCCGCGACGATCAGAGCGCGCTTCCACACCGGCTGGGCCGGAAAGGTGTGCGAACGTTCGGTATCGGGCAAATTCTGCCATTCGGCGTCGGGCTGGCTGACCGCGTCGCGGTCGCCCGCGAACTGGACATAGCCGCCGAGCGGCAGCCAACCGATCTTCCATTCCATGCCGCGCTTGTCGGTCCAGCCGAAAATCCGGCGGCCGAAGCCGATCGAAAAGGTATCGGCCTTCACGCCGCACCAGCGTCCGACGATATAATGACCATATTCGTGCACGAAGACGAGCGGTCCGAGCACGACCAGGAAGGCGAGGATGGTGAACCCGATACCGGGGGATTCAAGCATGTTCGTACAAATCCACAAAATGCTGCGCAGCCGCCCGTGATGCGGCATCGACGCTGAATATATCTTGAAGCGATGAGGGGACCGCAGGTTCCGTAGCGTCGATCACCCGGCGCACCGTGTCGACGATCGCGGGGAAGGAAATGCGACCGGCGAGGAAAGCGGCGACCGCCACTTCGTTCGCCGCGTTGAGCTGCGCCGGGCGCGCGCCACCCTCGGCGATCGCGGCGCGGCAGAGCGCAGTCGCGGGAAAGCGCACCTCGTCGGGCGCCTCGAAATCGAGCCGCGCGATCGTCGCGAGGTCGAGCGGCGCGCAAGGCGTCGCCATTCGCTGCGGCCAGGCGAGTGCGCTCGCGATAGGGATGCGCATATCGGGCGAGCCAAGCTGCGCGAGCGTCGAGCAATCGATATATTCGACGAGGCTGTGGATCACCGATTGCGGGTGGACGAGGATTTCGATGCGGTCGAGCCCTACCGGGAACAGATGATGCGCTTCGATCAGTTCGAGGCCCTTGTTCATCATCGTCGCCGAATCGACGCTGATCTTCGCCCCCATCGACCAGTTCGGATGCGCGACCGCCTGCGCGGGGGTGACAACCGCCATGTCGGCGGCGCTCATCGTGCGGAACGGGCCGCCGGATGCGGTCAGGATGATCCGGCGCACCTGATCGATACGCCCGCCCGCGAGGCACTGGAAGATCGCATTATGCTCGCTGTCGACCGGCAGGATCGTCGCGCCCGAGGCGCGCGCGACCGCGGTCATCAGCGCGCCCGCCGACACCAAGGCTTCCTTGTTGGCGAGCGCGACGTCGTAACCCGCCGCCAGCGCTGCCATGGTGGGCGCAAGGCCTGCGGTGCCAACGATCGCCGCCATGACGAGGTCGGTCGGCCGCTGCGCCGCCTCGACCAGCGCCGCGGCGCCCGCGGCGGTTTCGATGCCGGTGTCGGCCAGTGCCGCTTCGAGCGCCTCGTGCCGCGTTTCGTCGGCGATGACCACGATATCGGGACGGAATTCGCGTGCCAGCTTCGCCAGTTCGGCGACGTCGCTATGCGCGGTCAGCACCGCGACGCGCCACGCCTCGCCATCGCGGCGGACGAGATCGAGGGTCGATTGCCCGACCGATCCCGTGGCCCCGAACAGCGAGAGGCGGCGCTGGGTCATCTCAGACAGCAACCCGCACCGCGATCTGGCCCGCGAACGCCAGCCCGCCGAGCAGCAACGCCACCGGCAGCACACCATCGACGCGGTCGAACAGTCCGCCATGACCGGGGATCAGCTTGCCCGAATCCTTGACCCCCGCACGGCGCTTCATCCAGCTTTGTGCGAGATCGCCGAGCTGCGCCAGCAGGCCCATGAACAGGCCGATCCACAGCGGCACACCGACGATGCCGGCGCGGTCGCCGATGGTCGCGCTGGCGATCAACGCCGCAACCATGCCGCCGATCAGTCCCGACCAGGTCTTCGACGGACTGATCTTGGGCGCGAGGCGCGCGCCGCCAAAGGCGCGGCCGGCGAAATAGGCGCCGATATCGGTCGCCCAAACCATGCCGAACACCCACAAAGCCGCCGTGACGCCGAGCTGATCGCGGATGAACCACAGCCCCCCGATCGCGCCGAGAACAAGGATCGGACCGAGCGCGGTCAGCGCGGCCTTCGCCCCGCCGCCGAGCGTCATCGCGCGGACCAGTGCGAGCCATTCGACGAGGACGAGCGCGCCGCCGACGAGCAGCAAAGCGCCGAACGCCAGGCCGCCGAACCAGAGTGCCGCCCCGGCGATCGCGAACAATATGATCGCCGACCCGATCCGTACGCCCAAGTCCGATTTACCTGCCGCCATGCCCTACAGCCCCCCGTAACGACGATCGCGGCGCGCGAACTGGTCGAGCGCCGCCTTCAGATCGGCCGGTTTGAAATCCGGCCACAAAATAACGGTGAAATAGAGTTCGGCATAGGCCGACTGCCACAGCAGGAAATTCGAAAGCCGCACTTCGCCCGAAGTGCGGATGAGCAGATCGAGCGGCGGCATGTCGGCGGTGTCGAGATGCGCCGCGATGGCCGCTTCGGTGATCGCGCCCTCGGCCGCTGCGGCGGTGGCGGCGCGCACCAGCTCATCCTGCGCGCCATAGTTGAGCGCAACCGCCAGCGT
>CAUUIU010000341.1:0-3910 GCA_963545025.1 uncultured Sphingopyxis sp.
AATTCCGGTTCGACGACACGCTGACGCCCGAGGCCGCGGCGATGCTGCCCGACGGCGAATGGGAAGGCGTCACCCTGCCGCACAGCTGGAACCGGCTCGGCGAATATCGCGTCGGGCGGACGGCGGCGACCGACAATAGGCAGGGCAAGGGCTGGTACCGGCTCCGCCTCGACGGGACGGCGCTGCCGGCGGGCAAGCGCCATGTCATCGAGTTCGAGGCGGTCGGCAACCTTGCCGACCTGTGGGTCAATGGCCGCAAGGTCGGCAGCCACGCCGGCGCTTTCTCGCGCTTCCGCTTCGACCTCACCGACACCCTCGATCCCGCGGGCCCGAACCTGATCCTGCTGCGCGCCGACAACAGCAAGCCCGAACCCGGCAGCACTACCCAGCATGTCGTGCCGCTCGACGGCGATTTCTTCATCCATGGCGGCCCCTATCGTCCCGCGCGCCTGCTGCACGTTGCCCCGAGCCATATCGCGCTCGACGACCATGGCGGACCGGGCGTGTATGCGACCCCCAAGCTCGCCGGCGACGGGCGCGGAACAGTTTCGGTGCGGACCAGGATCGCGGGCGCGGCGGCGGGACAAAGCCTCGTCGCGATCCTGCGCGATGCCGCAGGGCGCACCGTGGCCGAGGGCACGACCCCGCTGACAGCGGGCCAAGCCGGAGCCGAACTGAAGCTGGAGGTCGCAGCGCCGCGGCGCTGGAACGGACGCGTGGACCCCTATCTCTATCGCCTCGAAACGAAGATCGCCGATGCGAGCGGCGCGCTCGACAGCGTTACCGTCCCGGTCGGCTTCCGCGAATTCCGGATCGATCCGGCCAGCGGCTTCCACCTCAACGGCAAGCATCTCCCGCTCCATGGCGTCTCGCGGCATCAGGACTATCTCGGCAAGGGCTGGGCGCTCGCGCCCGAAGATCACGAACGCGATATGGCGCTGATCGCCGAAATGGGCGCCAACACCGTGCGCTTCGCCCATTATCAGCACGCCGCCGAATGGTTCGAGCTCGCCGACCGTTACGGCATGATCGTCTGGGCCGAGGTCCCCTTCGTCAACCGCCCGTCGAACGACGGCTCGCCCGGCTCGCCCGAACTGGTCGCCAATGCCCGGGCGCAGATGGTCGAGCTGATCCGCCAGAATTACAATCATCCCTCGGTCGTCACCTGGGGCATCGGCAACGAGGTCGACCTCGACGTCGTGACGGGGCGCGCGTCGGCCACCACCGATGCACGCCCGCTGCTGCGCGAACTCAACGCGCTGTCGAAGGCCGAAGACCCGACGCGCCCAACGGTCATCGCCGATTGCTGCGAGGCGACGCACGAGGGTGCGGTGCCCGCCGGCGAGCGGCCACGCCAGCCGGTGCTGACCGGCCTTGCCGACCTGATGGGCTATAACCGCTATTATGGCTGGTATTATCGCGACGTCGCCGACCTCGGCCCGCATCTCGACCGGATGCACGCACGCTATCCGGCGATCCCGATCTCGGTCAGCGAATATGGCGCCGGCGGCGCGCTCAGCCAGCATGTCGAGGATGGATCGAAGCACAAGATCGGCCACGCCAGCCGGATGCACCCCGAGGAATTCCAGAGCTGGTATCACGAGCAGAGCTGGTCGCAACTCCGCGACCGCCCCTATCTCTGGGCCAACTGGATCTGGAACATGTTCGATTTCTCGTCGAAGATCCGGCAGGAAGGCGATGCGACCGACATCAACGACAAAGGCCTCGTCACTTTCGACCGCAAGGTCAAAAAGGACGCGTTCTTCTATTACAAGGCGCAATGGTCGGCCGAACCCGTCGTTCATATCAACAGCCGCCGCTGGACCGCGCGCACCGAACCGCTGACGCGGATCAGGGTCTATAGCAATGCCGAGCGGGTCGCGCTGACGCTCAACGGGACCGCGCTGGGCGATGTGCCGTGCGTCGACGGCATCTGCGTCAAGGACGGCGTGACCCTCGCCGCCGGACTTAACGTCGTGACGGCACGCGCGGCGTTCGGCGCAAAGCTCGTCGACGACCGCGTCGAGTGGACGCTGACGGCCGCGCCCTAACGGAACAGCGAGAGCGGGATCGCATCCCCCATCGCGCGCTGCCCTGCGGCATTGGGATGGAGATTATCGCCGACCTGAAGGTCGCGGCGCAGCCGCTTTGGATTGGCGGGATCGGCCATCGCTTTTTCCATATCGACCACGCCGTCGAAAATACCCGCGGTGCGGATCCAGCCGTTGAGTCTTTCGCGCAGCACCTCGCGTTCGGGGCGATAATAGCCCGCGCCCTCGAACGGCATCACCGTCAGCGCGATCACCTTGATCCCGTGCGCCTGCGCACGGAGCGTCAGCTGGCGATAACCCTCGATCAGCTCGTCGGCGGTGATGCCTGTGTCGCCCGAGGTGCCGATGTCGTTGATACCCTCGAGCAACAGCAGATGCGTCACGCCGGGAACCGCGAGCACGTCGCGGTCGAAGCGCGCAAGCGCGTTGGGGCCGGCAATCGGCGTCAAAATCTTGTTGCCGCCAATGCCCTGATTGACGACGATATGCGGCTTCCCGGCACCATGTAGCCGCCGCCCGAGCACTTCGCTCCAACGGCAAGGCTCGGCATCATCGTTCGGACAGCTTGATGCGTCGGTGATCGAATCTCCGAAGGCCACAACTACCGGCCGCTGCTTCACGCCGCGAACGTCAACGCCTGCGATCAGCGGCCGCAGTTCGTTGGTGGCGGCCGGCGTCCACCCCTGCTCCCGCGTAAAATCGCCCGGCGGCGAAATAGCCAGCATATTCGAGCGGTCGACATGGACGCCGACGAGCGTCGTCGGCGCGGCAAGATGGATCGACACCTGCAGAAGTTCGAACGGCTTTACCGCGAGCGGCACCGGGTCGCTGACGAGCGGCGCCCCGATGGCGACCCGCGCCGACTCCTGCCCGGCAAAGCGCACCGGGACGACCCTGCCGTCGGCGCTGCGCACGGTAACCGCGGCAATATGCACTGGCATGCGTCCATAGTCGTTGCCGAGCCATAGGCGTATCGCATCGCCTCCGGCGCCGACGCGGATTTCAGAGCGCAGCGTCTGGTTCTCGACCGCAACGACCTGCCGCTCATTGCCCTGCCACAGGCTGGAGGTCCAGGCCCGCGTCCAATGCTCCTTCGCTGCAGCGGCCGGCGCCAGCGTCAGCGTCAGCGTCAGGGCCGCCGCCCCGGCGAGCACCGCCCGGCGCATCATGCTATTTAGGCGCCTTGTCGAGCCAGCCACCCTCGAACCCGATGCGCTTGAGCCCGCGCACGATATGCGGGTTCTTGCGCATCACCTTCCACACGAAACCGTTGCGGTGATTTTCCATCATCGCGAGGATCGGCCCCTGATCGATGCCCAGATAGTCGTTCGCCACCCAGCCATGGACCGGATCGACCGTGCCACTGCGCGAGGCGACATCGGTGAAGGTGAAGCTGGGGTTGAATGCGTCCTTGAAGCCGTAACGCGTGTAGAGCCGCTCGCCATATTGACTGCGCATCGCCATCAGCGCCGGGATCGTCACCTCGGGCGCGAACGGGATCGAACCGCCCGCCGCGGTGGGAACGATCGTGCCGTCATCGACGACGCGCACGGCGCTGGCGCCGCGCGCCATATAGGTGTTGAAGTTACGCGGCGTGCCGTTCACGACCAGCTTGCCTTCCGAATAGGTCGGGCCGTCGGACGCGGTCCAGCCCCAGACATCGGCGCTGTAACCCACCCATTTGTTCGGATTGTCGGCACCATAGGCGCGCTGCGCCAGCGTCGCGCGGCGGCTGTTTTCGAAATAGTCGATGCCCTTGCCACGCATGAAGGCGTCCTTGATGCCGCGGAAATCGACCCAGACATGGCTGTACTGATGCCCGAACAGCGGTTCGAACTGCAGATGCTGCTGCCCGTAAT
>CAUUIU010000342.1:0-3906 GCA_963545025.1 uncultured Sphingopyxis sp.
CATACGAGATCGCTCAGTGTCTAGTGGGCTCGGAGATGTGTATAAGAGACAGCCTGCGCCCAGTGGAGTTCGACGTGGCCGCCGTCCTCCGCCAGCGCGCCATGTTTGACTGCATTGGTGGCAAGCTCGTTGAACACCAGCGCCATCGCGACCAGCGCATTTTCGGGAAGCAGCAGGTCGGGCCCCGACCAGCGGATGCGCGGAAAGCTGGCTTCGACCTCGCGCATCAGCGCGTGCATCGACCCGGTCATGAAATTCGCGCCGAGCAGCACATTCTGCGCGCGGTTGAGCGCGTCGAGCCGGCTGCTGATCCGTTCGACATAATCGTCGACGTCGCGCGCGGCGTGGCGGGTGAGCGAGATGATCGCGCTGACCGTCGCGAACAGGTTGCGCATCCGGTGATGCAGTTCGCGCATCAACAGGTTGGTATTTTCCTGCCGGCTTTTCTGTTCGGTGATGTCGATACTGACGCCGGTGAGCTTCACATCGTTCGTCCGCACGTCCCAGTCGCCGCGCACCGCATTCCAGCGCACCCCGCGTTCGGGGTTCAGGACGCGATATTCGGCAGCATAGGGCGTACCGTTGGCGACCGATTCCTCAAGTATCGTGCGCAGGGCGGCCCGGTCGTCGGGATGGACGAGGTCGAAAAAGCCGTTGCCGGTCGCTAGCGTCGCTTCGAACCCCGATCCCCACAGTTCGGCACCGGCGCCATAGGTGTGCAGCCGATCGGTGCGCGCATCATATTGCCATGTCGCAATGCCGGAGAAATCGAGCGCGCGTTCGAGCGTAATCTGTGCCTCGTCGCGCTCGACGATCGCGCGGCGCAGTTCGGCCTCGCGCATGATGATCGCGGCGAAATCCTCGAGCCGCGCGAGTTCGCGCGGCGTCAAACCGGCGCGCGGCTCGCGATCGATGACGCACAACGTGCCGAGGATCGCGCCATTATAGGCCCGCAGCGGTACGCCCGCATAAAAGCGGATGAACGGATCTCCGGTCACGAGGGGATTCCCGCTGAACCGCGCATCTTCACGCGCATCGGGGACGATCATCGCCGTGTCGTCGGCGACGACGAAGCTGCAGAAGCTGACGTCGCGCGGCGTTTCGGGGACATCGAGACCGTAAGAGGATTTGAACCATTGCCGGCAATCGTCGACGAGCGACACAAGGACGATCGGCGCTTCAAACAGGTCGGCGACCAGCTTGGTGACACGGTCGAAGGCCTCTTCGGGCGGCGTGTCGAGTAGGCGGTATTCACGGAGCGTATCGAGCCGCAGCCGTTCGCGCCGCGCGAGATCGCCTTCGCTGCCGTCGGTCAAAGCACCCCCCTCTGTTCCCGCCGATGCCATCGCATCGATATTCGCCCCGGGCCGCTCTGCCATGAATCTGGTCCCTAAAAAAGCCAGGAGCCGCGCACGAAGGAAAATTTCGGCTTTCCATCTGCTTACGACATGATTTCATCGCGTCCCGGCAGACTCTACGCATTGCAGGCCGACAGGTTGCAGCGAAAAGCGGGAACCCTCCCGCACGCGCGGCGTATGATGCTTTCAAGAGGGAGCATTATATATGTCATTGGGTGAAGAAATCCGCGGCCATTTGCCGTTCCTGCGCCGCTACGCACGCGCGCTGACAGGCAGCCAGCAGCACGGCGACAATTTCGTTCACACCACCCTCGAAGTCATCGTCGCCGCGCCCGACGAATTCAGCGCCGGCAACGGCACCCGGATCGACCTTTACCGCAATTTCCACCGCATCTGGGAAAGCGCCTATATCGACGACGGCGAAGGCGACGATGAAGAGGATATGCACGTCCGCGCCGCGAACCGTCGCCTCGCCGCGATCACCCCGCTGGGACGCCAGATGCTGCTTCTGACCGCCCTCGAAGGCTTTTCGGTCGAGGAAACCGCGCTCATCACCGGCGCGAACAACGACACTGTCGAAAGCCTGCTCGCCGATGCGGTCGGCGAAATCGACCGCGAATCGCGCACCTCGGTGCTGATCATCGAAGACGAGCCCCTGATCGCGATGGAGCTGGAAGCGATCGTTCGCGCGCTCGGCCATGATGTCGCGGGCATCGCGACGACGCACGAAGATGCGGTTGCGGCGTTCGAGGCCACCGACGCCGGCCTTGTGCTCGCCGACATCCAGCTTGCCGACGGATCGTCGGGGATCGATGCGGTGCAGGATATTTTGGCGCTCGCCCCGGTGCCGGCGATCTTCATCACCGCCTTTCCCGAACGGCTGCTGACGGGGCACCGCGTCGAGCCGACCTTCCTGATCTCGAAGCCGTTTCGCGAAAACACAGTCCGCGCGGCGATCAGCCAGAGCCTGTTGTTTACGCCGCAGCTGGCGGCTTAGTCCGGCGCGGCGCCGTTTCCGGTCAACTGGTCGACGTCGCCCATGATCGAGGCGAAAGCCTCGCTCGCGGGTAGCGTATCGGTGCTGCGCAGCGGCATCTCGCCGCCGTCGAGGATCGCCTGAAGCGCGGTGCGCGCGCGCGATACGCGGCTCTTCATCGTGCCGACGGCGCAGCCGCAGATGTCGGCGCCTTCCTCGTATGAGAGCTGGCCGGCGCCGATCAGCACCAGCGCCTCGCGCTGGTCGACGGGCAGCATTAGCAGCGCGCGCTGCACATCGGCGAGGTGCAGATTGTCGTCCTGGTCGTCGGGTGCGACGAGCAACCGTTCGGCGGCGAGCTCGTCATATTCGGCGGTGAATTTCTTGCGGCGCATCTGCGACAGGAAACAATTGCGCAGGATGACGAACGCCCAGCTCTTCATGCTCGACGGGCCGGGGATATAGCTGGCGCGCGCTTTCCACGCCTTCAGCATCGTTTCCTGCACCAGATCGTCGGCGAGGTCGGCGTTGCCCGTCAGGCTGCGGCCAAAGGCGCGCAGGTGCGGCAACATCGCCGCCAGTTCGCGCTTGAAGCTGGCGTCGTCCAGGGGTTGGGCAGGATTGTCGCTGATAATAGGGCCTTTTGGCTGGAAAGAATTCTGACAGATATAATGCGGGCTTAACGCTTCATAATCTCAATGCAAGGGCGCGCGTCGCATACCCAGCGCGATGAAATTGACGATCATCCGTTCGGCCTCGGGGTCGAGCTGTCCGGTCGCGGCGAGACGCAGCAGATCGGCGTCGTGGCCGCCAAAATTCCGCTCGTAAAGCATCGACCAGTCATCGAAAGCACGGCGGTCGACGACGCGGCGGCGGATCTCCAGCATGCCGCTATGGCGGCCATCGGCGCCGATGGCCGACAGGCAGGCATCGACCTTGTCCGCCGGGCCTTCCAGCAGCTGCATGAAGTTATGGCCGTTGTAGATCAACGCGCCGGTCAGCGCATCGCGCGCATTGTTGCGCCGCGCCGTCGCGAGGATCGCGTCAATATCTTCCGCGGAAATAAGCGGATCGGCGACGCTGATATAGATGACGGATAGCAAGGGGTCACTCTTTCCGATTCGGTCGCAGACCGAACCAATGTGACCCCTCACATCGGATTGATTAGAAAGACTGTGGCGCATTGGCAACGTTTTCGTCGCAAAAAACAATCTGCGTGGGAACCCACCGCCTTTTCTGTCGTTGCTCCGAAATGGCAACGCATGGCAACAACAGGATGAACGGCAGGAACGGTTCGCACACCGTGCCCGGCGAGCGGCGTCCGGACAAGGGAAGCTTCCCCGGTACCGGCAGCGACCAGTGGCATCGCACGCTGACGGGTCGCCAGTCGCCCGAACCGGTGAGCGCGAAGCTGCGCATGATCTATGGCAATATCGTCGCGGAACAACTGCCCGACAACATGCTCGACCTGTTGTCGGCGCTGGATCAGAAAAGCCCGAAACAATAATGACCCCTACCCATGCTGCACCTGTCTCTTATACACATCTCCGAGCCCACGAGACACTGAGCGAT
>CAUUIU010000343.1:0-3885 GCA_963545025.1 uncultured Sphingopyxis sp.
GCCGCGCCATCATTTTTTGGGAAATATAGTCATGACCGATACGCCCCCCGACCATCTGTCGACCAATCCGCGGTCGCCCCATTTCGACATGGACGTGCTTCAGCGCGGCATCGGCATCCGCTTCAAGGGCGCCGTGCGCACCGACGTCGAGGAATATTCGATCTCCGAAGGCTGGATTCGCGTCGCCGCGGGCAAGTCGAAGGACCGTTTCGGCCAGCCGATGACGATCAAGCTGTCGGGCCCGGTCGAAGCGTGGTTCGAAGACACTGCCGCCGAGGGCGGCGAGACGTCGGAAGACTGACGCCGGTCTCCCTCCCGCTTGCGGGAGGGATGCTTCAAAAGCTGTGGATGATTACTGGGCGCCGAGCGAGGCGACGACCAGCGCCAGGCCGTTGCCGGGCTTCCAGTCGGACTTGGCCCACACCGGCGCGCTGAAGCTGGGTGCCTGGCGCGGTGCGTTGCCGGAATAGATGAAGCCCTGCACCGGATTGGCGCGGAGGCCCAGGTCGCCGATTGGGGCGTACCAGACGCGAACCATGCTCCAGTCACCGGCGTCGCTGACGTCGACGACGCGGACGTCGCGTTCGATCTGGCCGCGGCGGCCGTTGATCGGCGACCAGTTGGCATGGTCGATGCGGATTTCGCGGTCGCTGACGATCTTTTTGACGACGGCGACATGGCCCATCGGCATGCCGCGGGTGCCGGCGAACGCCATCACCGCGCCTTCGCGCGGTTCTTCGCCGCGCTCATACTGGTCGGCAGCCTGCGCCCACCAGGTCTTCGCGTTGCCGCGAATCTCGACGCCCGATTCGGCGCGGGCAAAGGGAACGCACTGCAGATAGTGGCTGGCCATCGCGGGGACGCTGGTCACCATGCCGGCGAGCAGCATCATCGACGCGGCGGCGGCTGCGAAAAAGCGGTTGCTGGACATGGAAAACGACCCCCGATGCTTGTCTTCAAGCGTTGGAGCGTCTTTGCCACGCAAATCGATTGCCACCACCCGTCTCGCGATGAATCGCGCCATCGATGCGGTGGACGGGGGAACCTTTTGTTAAGGGGCTCAATTCGTCGGCGCAGTGCTTCAACTCACCGCCCGTCAGGCGGCGGCGGTCGAAATCTGGTCACTCGGGCGGAACAGCGTCAGCACGTCGCTGGCGGGCATCGGGCGGCCGTAATAATAGCCCTGGATGTTGCTGCAGCCCATGCTGCGGAGCGTTTCGACCTCGATCTCGGTCTCGGCGCCCTCGGCGGTGGTCGACATGCCGAGGCTGTCGGCAAGCGCGACCACCGCGCGGATGATCGCGATCGATTCGATGCTGCCCTTGGCGGCGCCGACGACGAAGCTGCGATCGACCTTGATCGTCGAGAATTGCGTCTTGCGCAGATAGCCGAGCGACGAATAGCCGGTGCCGAAATCGTCGAGCGACAGGCGAATGCCGAGCCCGATCAGCTGGTCGAGCAATTGCGCCGCGCCGCCGCCGTCGCGCAGGAACACGCTCTCGGTCACTTCGATCTCGAGCCGTTGCGGTGGCAGGCCGCTTTGCGCCAGCGCCGAGACGACGACCGAGGCGAAGGCGGGGTCGGTGAGCTGTTCGGCCGACACGTTGACTGCGACCTTCAGGTTCGACGGCCATTTCATCGCTTCGTGGCACGCGGTGCGTAGCACCCATTCGCCGATCGGCGAAATCAGGCGGCTGTCCTCGGCGAGCGGGATGAAGCGGCCCGGCGAGACATTGCCGAGCTTTTTGTTGTTCCAGCGAATCAGGCCTTCGAAGCCGTTCAATGTGCCGTCGACGGCGGTGACCACCGGCTGGTAATAGAGCTCGAACTCGCCGCGATCGAGCGCGCCGCGGAGTTCCTGTTCCATGACGCGCCGTTCTTCGGCCTGGGCGTGAAGCGAGGCGACGTAGGCGGCGACGACATTGCCGCCCTTGTCCTTGGATTTATAGAGCGCAAGGTCGGCATTGCGGGTCAGCGTTTCGACCGTCGCGCCGTCCTGCGGCCCCATCGCAAAGCCGATGCTGGCGCCGACGAACAGTTGGTGATTGTCGACCACATAGGGGCGGCTGATCGTCGCGATGATGCGCTGCGCCAGTTCCTCGGCGGCGACCGCCGAGGGCACATTGTGGAGCACGACCGCAAATTCGTCGCCGCCGAGGCGCCCGCATGTCATGCCGCGTTCCATCATGCCCTTGAGGCGCGCCGCGACCTGCGCGAGCAGTTTGTCGCCGACGGGGTGACCCAAAGTATCGTTGACCGCCTTGAAGCGGTCGAGGTCGATCATCAGCATCGCGCAGCGCGATTTGGCGCTCTGCGCATGGTCGAGTGCGCGCGCGAGATCCTCGTGCAGGCTGAGCCGGTTGGGCAGGCCGGTGAGATTGTCGAAGCGCGCCATCTTGGCGATCTGTTCGGCGGTCGCGCGCTGTTCGGTCACGTCCGAACCGACGCCGCGAAAGCCGAGGAACTTGCCCTGCTCGTCGAGGCGCGGCGAGGCGGAAAGTTCCCACCAGCGCGGCTTGCCGTCGATCGTCACCGGCACGATCAGGTTCGAGAAGCTGTCGCGGCGCTTCATCCGCTCGGCCATGTCGTGCATCGCCTTGGGGAAATTCCCCGTCGTCCACGCGTCGCCGGCGAGTGCCTGGAGCAGCGGCACGCCTTCGAGCGCTTCGGCGGTCGCGCCGAGCGCATAGGCGAGGCGCGGCGACACATGGACCAGCCGGCGATTGTTGTCGGTCTGCCACAGCCAGTCGGCCGATGTTTCCTCGAATTCGCGGAGCAGAAGACTGACCGTCTCGCTCTTTTCGTGCAGCGTCTCTTCCGCGCGGCGAAAGCGGATATGCGTCTGCGCGAAGCGGATGCAGAAGGCCGATAGCAGCAGGCCCGCGACGAGCGCGACCCCGGCAAGGTGCGGCGCCCCGGCGAGAACCAGCGCGGTCGCAGCAGACAGGCTGACCGGAAGGATGAACAGCACGCAGGCCATAGGAATACTGTGCGCGACGATCGCGAGCGTCAGCATCATCAATAGCGCGATCGTCCACATCGACAGCGTATGGTCGAGCGGCGGCGCAAAGCCGTAGAGCCAGAAGGGCGTCGCCCAGAACACCGCGGAATAGAGCGCGTGGCGGTTGCACAGCCGGAATTCGGTGACGCCCGAAAGCTTCGGATCGCCGAGCGGCAGGCTGTCGAACACGCGGTACGACCAGAGCACGAAGATCAATGTCGCCGCGAGCCAGCCGCCGACGAGCGCCCAGGCAAGCTGCGGCAGCATTGTGAAGGCGGCGACCAAAGCCATGCCGGCGCCCATCCACAGGCGCAGCGAACCCTTGCCGCGAAGCGGCGCGAGCTGGAGCTGGCGGAGATCGCCGATATCCTCTTGTTTCGAACCCAGCCCCATCAGGATTCGTGCGGGGATTTCGTCGGCGAGCATGTGGTCGGTCAATAGGCTTTTCACCCGACCTGCTTAGCGACCACGGGTTACCCGAAAGTAACTATCCGCCCACCGCAACACGCTTTTTTTGTCCTGCACCGGGACAGCAATCCCGGCTTCTGGCTAGGCCGCGATGGCGAAGGGCTGGATTTCGCCCGCCAAATATTGCGCGCGCGCCTTCGATCGGCTGAGCTTGCCCGAACTGGTGCGCGGCAGGGTGCGCGGCGGGATCAGCTCGATCAGGCAATTCATGCCAGTGATCGCGCGGACGCGCTCACGAATCGTCTCGCGCAGCGCGGCGCGTTCGGCATCGTCGCTGGTGCGGCACTGGACGAGCACCGCAGGGGTTTCCTCGCCGCCCGAAGTGGTGATCGCAAAGGCCGCGATGTCGCCCGATTTGAACCCGGGCAGCTGCTCGACCGCCCATTCGATATCCTGCGGCCAGTGATTCTTGCCGT
>CAUUIU010000344.1:0-3876 GCA_963545025.1 uncultured Sphingopyxis sp.
CGCGCGGCGCGGGCCAGCCGGCGCCATAGGGGCCCGCGCTCTCGATTGCATCGCACCAGAGCGGCGAGATGCCGCGCGGCGCGAGCACCGCATCGATCAGCAGCGACTTGTCGCCGCTCGCGCGCTCGACGTCGGCGGCGAGCCGTTCATTTAGGAAGGCGCCGAGTGCATCGATCTTGTCGGCGGCGACGGTCAGCCCCGCCGCCATCGCATGCCCGCCACCCGCGACGAGCAGCCCGCTCTCTTTTGCGGCGAGGATCGCGGCGCCGAGGTCGACGCCCGAAATCGAACGCCCCGACCCTTTGCCGACCCCGTCTTCATCGACGGCGATCACGATTGCGGGGCGGTGCAACTTCTCTTTCAGCCGCCCGGCGACGATCCCGATGACGCCGGGGTGCCACCCCTCGCCCGCGACGATCGCGACCGGCGCGTTGCCGCACGCGGCGCTCGCCGCAACGGCTTCGTCGAGTACTCCCGCTTCGATCGCGCGGCGCTCCTCGTTCAGCCGGTTGAGCTCGACCGCGATGTCGGCGGCTTCCTGCGGGTCGCTGGTGGTCAGCAGCCGCACGCCAAGGTCGGACTTGCCGACGCGCCCGCCGGCGTTGATCCTGGGGCCGAGCGCAAAGCCCATGTCGCTCGCGGTCGGCGGCTTGGTCAGCCGCGCCGCGTCCATCAGCGCCGCCATGCCGATATTGCCGCGCCGCGCCATCACCTTCAGCCCCTGCGTGACGAGCGCGCGGTTGAAGCCGGTGAGCCGCGCGACGTCGGCGACGGTGCCCAATGCGACAAGATCGAGCAGGTCGATCAGCGCGGGCTCGTCGCGTCCCGTGAAAAAGCCGCGCGCACGCAAGGTACGGAGCAGCGCGGCGCCGAGCAGGAAGGCGACGCCGACCGCGGCAAGATTGCCGTGGATCGCCGCGTCGGGCACCTCGTCGAGCCGATTGGGGTTCACCAGCGCAAGCGCGTCGGGAAGCGTGGTGGCGCATTGGTGATGGTCGACGACGATCACCTCGACCCCCGCCGCCTTCGCCTCGGCGATCGCTTCGAACGCCTGTGCGCCGCAGTCGACGGTGACGACGAGCTTCGACCCCGCCGCGCCGATCTTCACCAGCGCCGCGCCCGAGGGGCCATAGCCTTCCATTAGCCGGTCGGGGATGTAGGCGCCGACGGGCACATCGAGCGCGCGGAGCAGGCGGACGAGCAGGGCGGCCGAGGTCGCGCCATCGACGTCATAATCGCCGAAAATGGTGATCGCCTCTTTCGCCTCGACCGCATCGGCGATGCGCGCCGCGGCCGTCTCCATATCCTTGAACAGCGACGGGTCTGGCATGAAGCCGCGCAAGGTCGGGACGCGCTGGCGGTCGAGATCGCCGCGCGCGACGCCGCGCGCGAGAAGCAATTGGGTGACAAGATCATCGGGCGCCAGATTTTCGCTGCCCATGTCGGCGCTCGCGCGCCGCCAGTGCCACGGCTGGCCGCCGATCGAGCGCGTGATACCCAGCGCCGCGTCGCTCATCGCCGCGCCTCGGCACCGAGGATTCGTGCGCGCAATTCCTGCGCGATGCCAAGCGGGATCGCCGGAATCTCGTGGCTTGCGAGCGCACTGCCGCCGGGCACTCCGAACACCAACGTCGCAAGGCCGAGCGGGCGCTGGAGGAAGTCGGTCTTGAGGTCGGCGCTCTGCACCGACGCATAGGGCAGCAGCGTCATCTTGGGCTTCCAGAAGCCGCGGCGGATCGCGACCTGTTCGCCCAGGTCGGTCCAGCGGTGGAAGCGCGCGGAGAACAGCGAGCCGGCGGCGATCAGCATCGCGGCGATGGGCCCGATCCAGCCGAGGACCTGGCCGAACGAGACCGCGACCAGCCCGCCGGTCGTGGCGCCGACCGCGCCGATCAGCCCGCCGATGGCGACGATGCCGTGGCTGCGATGCCAGACCTGCTCGGCGCCGGGGCGCATGATCGCGATTTCGGCGAGCACCGGATCGATCGCGCCGAGCCGCGCGAAGGGGACGACCTGATGATCCCTTTCCTTCTCGCCGTCGGTGGCGAGGCTCTGCAGGCGCAGCTCGTGCCAGCCGAAACGCTGGCGGAACCAGCCGGTGATCACGATAGCCGCCTGTACGCGCTTCACCGGCACCGCGACATCGGTGCGCGTCGTCAGGCCGCGGGTGCGGCGGAGCGCGCGCGGCTCGCGGGTCAGGCGGAAATTCCAGTTGGCGAACATCATCGTCGCGATGCCGCTGACGAACCCGATGACGATCAGCGACAGCAACGCCCCGACCCCGGCGATCCAGCGATGCGCGAGCAGCCATTGGTCGAGGCCATAATCGGCGGCGACCTCGATCCAGTCCCGCGGATTGAAGATGTTGAAATCGAACGGCAGCAGATCGTCGAAAAACTGCATCGCGGCGCCGACGATGGCGAGCGCGGCGAGCGAGAAGTTGAACAGCCCCGCGACCAGCAGCTGGCGTGGCCCCATCGCAAAGAGCAGACGGTCCTCGGCGGGTTCCGCCGCGACCGCCGCCGCATCTACGCTCTCGACCGCCGCGGCCACCGGCTCGCTGCGATGCGCGCGGATCGTCGTGCGCAGCGCCTGCGCGGCACCCAGCGCGATCGCGTCGAGGCTGGCGTCATTCTCCTTGCCGCCCGCGCCGGTCTCGAACCCGACCTTGGCGATGCCGAGCGCGCGCGCGACCAGCCCCTGCTCGATGCTGACGTCCTGGATGCGGTCGAAGGGGATGGTGCGGTGCTGGCGCGAAAAAATACCGCTCTCGATCACCACCTCGTCCGCGCCGACGAGGAAGCGGAAGCGCAGCCAGTTGAACCACGCAAAGGCGAGCGAGATCAGGACGAAAATTCCGACCGCGGGCACGATATAGACCCACTTGCCCGCGATGCCGAGCGCGGCGACCGCGGGCAGCATGTTGAGCGAGCGCGGCCCCAGCCTGACGACCGACAGCGCCAGCGACGCGGGACTGAGGCGCTGCCAGTTAGCGTCGTCGGGCGCGGCGGCGGCTGGCAGGGGGACGGCGCCTTCGCTCATGCGAAGTCGGTCTGGATATGGCGGCGGATCGTCTCGCGCATCGCCGCGGCGACGTCGGCGGGCAGGCCGGGCAGGGTGACCGTGCTGTTGTGCGTGCCCGACGTGTGGACGATCAGGTGCGACAAGCCGAACCAGCGCTCGACCGGCCCCTGTCCGACGTCGATATGCTGGACGCGCACAAAGGGTACGATCGTGTCGGTGCGGAACAGCCAGCCGCGCGCGACGCGCAGCTGCCCCGCGCCGATCTTGTAGCCCCAACGCGACACGCGCCGCGACGGGAAGGTGACGATGGTCAGGATCGCGGCCAGCCAGGCGAGCGCGGTGATCAGCCCGTACGGCCCCTCGATATGGCGGATCAGCATATAGTCGAACACGCTCGCGCCGATTGCCAGCGGGATCAGGTTGAGCGCGGTCGTCACGCGCAGCACATGGGCAAAGGCCGGATCGACCGGATCGAGTCCCTCGATGGCGTTGATCGCGCCGGGTTCGAAAGGATCGGTGGGGTGAGCTTCGGCGATGTCGATCATGTTCCTCCGTTAGTCGTTCGAACCCTCAAGGCACAACCACATTGAAGCGCGGGTCCTGCGGCGGGTGCAGCGCGAACCAGCTGAGAAACGCCATGCGGTCGCCCTCGATCTTGATCGCCCCCGACTGCATCAGCGCCGGGAACGCCGCCTGCCCCAACATCACATCGTCGAGCGTCTTGCGATCAAGCGTCACCGTCGCGGTCGGCGCGGCGTCGGTCACGCCGTAACGCGGCACCTCGACCCCGCCGCCGACGACGATCGCCACCGTCTCCTTGCTGTCGGGGAGGCTGTCTCTTATACACATCTG
>CAUUIU010000345.1:0-3875 GCA_963545025.1 uncultured Sphingopyxis sp.
ATCTACACTTCTAGCTTCGTCGGCAGCGTCAGATGTGTATAAGAGACAGCGAACTGATACCACAGGTCCGTGCGGGCGGGCTCGTCAGCTTCCTTGCCGATGCGGGACCCGACGATCAGCTGATCGTCTATTAGGGGTTTTTGCAGACGGTGATCGCGTCGGGGTTGGGGCGTTTGCCCGTCGGCACGAAGCGCGCCAGATAGCCGCCCGCATGCTGCTTGTCGTCATAGGAGACGAGCTTGTAGCCCACCGCCTCGAACTCGCAGACGAGCAGGCGGAACGGCGTGCCATGGTCGGCGATCGCGCGGTCGCCGTCGACGACGAGCACCTGCCCGCCCTTGCGCAGCGCCGGGCGCAGCCGCCACAGAAACGCGTAGGGCTCGCCGATCTCGTGATACATATGGACCATGAAGACGCGGTCGAAACTGGCGGCGGGAAGCCGCGGATCGTCGACCGCGCCAAGCTTGAGCGAGACATTGTCGAGCCGTTCGCGCGCGACGCGATCGGCGAGACGCTCGATCACTTCGGGCATGATGTCCTGCGCGAGCACGCGTCCGCCCGCACCGACGCGCTGCGCGAGGCGGACGGTGTAGTAACCGTCGCCGGCGCCGATGTCGGCGACCGTCATGCCGGGGCGGACGTCGGCCGAATCCATGACGTCTTCGGCTTCGTTCACGCGGTCGCGCGCCTCTTCGGTCGACCATTTGGTCGATACCGTCGGCGCGACGGGGCGGTCGGCGGGCGGGAATTTGTGCGCGGTTTCGGGCCGGTCGCTATCGTCGCTCCACGGCGCGTCGCAGCCGCCCAGCAGCGGGACCAGCGCCAGCGCGGCGAGGACGACGGCGGACCGGATCAATCGATATCCTCCACCTCGACCTTTTCGCCCGTCACCTTCTGCGACAACGCCGCCGCCATGAAGGGGTCGAGCGCGCCGTCGAGCACGTCGCCGGGCGCGGTCGAGGTCACGCCGGTGCGCAGATCCTTCACCAGCTGATAGGGCTGGAGCACATAGGAGCGGATCTGGTGGCCCCAGCCGATTTCGGTCTTCGCCTGATATTCGCCCGACGCCGCGGCCTCGCGCTTCTGCAGTTCAGCCTCGTACATCCGCGCCTTCAGCATGCCCATCGCGGTCGCGCGGTTCTTGTGCTGCGAACGGTCGTTCTGGCTGGCGACGACGATGCCCGTCGGGATGTGCGTGATGCGCACCGCCGAATCGGTCGTGTTGACGTGCTGTCCGCCCGCGCCCGAGGCGCGATAGGTATCGATCTTGAGGTCGCCTTCGTTGATTTCGATATCGATATTGTCGTCGATCACCGGGTAGACCCAGACGCTCGAGAAGCTGGTGTGACGACGCGCCGAGCTGTCATAGGGCGAGATGCGGACGAGGCGGTGGACGCCGCTTTCGGTCTTTGCATAGCCATAGGCATTCTCGCCCTTCACCAGCATCGTCGCCGATTTGATGCCCGCCTGGTCGCCGGCCTGATATTCGACCAGCTCGACCTTCATCCGGCGCTTTTCGGCCCAGCGGCTGTACATGCGCTGGAGCATTTCGGCCCAGTCCTGGCTTTCGGTCCCGCCGGCGCCGGCATGGACTTCGATATAACAGTCGTTGGCGTCGGCTTCGCCTGCGAGCAAGGCCTTGATCTTGTCCTCTTCGGCGCGCGCGGCGAGCGCGGCGAGGCTGGCCACGGCCTCATCGACCATCGCCTCATCGCCTTCCATCTCGGCGAGCTCGATCAGTTCGGCGGTGTCGGCGCATTCGGTTTCGATCGCGCGCGTCGCATTGATCGCCTCATCGAGCCGGCGGCGTTCGCGCATGACCTCCTGCGCCGCTTTGGAGTCGTTCCACAGCGTCGGGTCTTCGACCTTCGCGTTCAATTCGTCGAGCCGCCGCACCGCGCGATCCCAGTCGAGGAAACGCCGCAGTAGCGCCAGCGCGGCGCCAATCTTGTCGATATGATCCTGCGCTTCGGCGCGCATGTCTTAGCTCCTGAAATATATTGATCCCGCCCTTACGGCCTCAAAGGCCGCAGGGGAAGGCGGTGCGCGGCGTCAGATAATGCCGCCGCGGTCGTCGAGGAAGTCGCTGTCGCTGCGTCCGGAGGATCCCTTTTGCGTCGCGGGGCCCTGTCGCCGCTGCGTCTTGATCGGCTTGATTTCCTCTTCGCGGATCGTGCGGCGCGGCTCGCTTTCGGGCTTGAACGCCTCCCAGATGATCGACGCCTTGGGATCGGTGCCGGGCCAGCTGCCATAGACGCGGCGGCCCGACTGGCGATCGATGCGCACCATGCGCACGCCCTTCGGCGCCGAGAAGGGAATCGGCTGGCGGTCGGCTAGCGCGGCTAGCGCGAAATCCTTGAAGATCGGCGCGGCATAGCTGCCGCCTTGCGCATAGCCACCCATGCTGCGTGGCTGGTCGAAGCCGATATACATGCCCGCGATCACATCGGGAGTGCCGCCGACGAACCAGACGTCGTTGGGCCCCGAGGTCGTGCCGGTCTTGCCGAACAGCGGAACATCGAGGTCGCGGAGCCGCACCGCGGTGCCGCGCTGGACGACACCCTCGAGCATATGGACAACCTGATAAGCGGTCATCGGGTCCATCAGCTGTTTGCCCGACTTGGCGAAGCGCGGCATCGGCCGGCCGTCCCAGTCCTTCTTGTTGCAGCCCTCGCACGGCTTCCAGCTCTTCGGGAAGATCACCTTGCCGCGGCGGTCCTGGGCATAGTCGATCACGCGCGGTTTGAGCTCGCGGCCATGATTGGCGAGCATCGCATAGGCATTGGTGATCTTCTCAACCGTCGTCGATCCGGCGCCGAGCGCGGTCGACAGATAGGGCTCGTGCTTGCCGATGCCCATCGTCTGGATCGTCTCGACGATCGGCTCCATGCCGACCTGGCTCGCCGCGCGCACCGTCATCAGGTTGCGCGACTGTTCGAGGCCCCAGCGCATCGTATGCTCGCCGCTGCCGCCCGCGCCGCCGAAGTTGCGGAAGCATTTGTTGCCGAAACGCGCGCCCTGATAGACGCAGAAGGGCCCGTCGACGATCATCGTCGCGGGGGTCATACCATTGTCGAGCGCGGCCGCGTAAACGAAGGGCTTGATCGTCGAGCCCGGCTGACGCTCGGCCTGCGTCGCGCGGTTGAAGGGCGAAAGGCGGACGTCGAAGCCGCCCTGCATCGCATAAATACGGCCCGAATGCGGGCTTTCGACGACCATGCCGCCCGACACTTCGGGAATGTTGCGGAGCGCGTAAGTGCTGCCGCCGCTCGATTTGACGACGATCAGGTCGCCCGGGCGCATTGCCGAAAAGGCGCTGCCGCCGGTCTTGCGATAGCCCATCGCCGCAGCACTCGCGGGCAGACGCCCGGTATCGCCGTTCGCGAAGCCGAGCTGCGCCTCGCCCGCCGATTTCGACAGCACGGCGGCGACGCGCCAATTGTCATAATCGATGCCGATGAAGCTCGACGCGAGGCGGCTCTGCCACTGGTCGTCGGCCTCGATCGTCGCGATGGGGCCTGACCAGCCCTTGCCGGCGTCATAGCGCTGAAGCCCCTTGCGCAGCGCCATCGTCGCGCCCGTCTGCATTTTGCCATCATAAGGCGTGCGCACCCAGAGCCCGCCGGCATATACGCTGTGCGGGCCGTTGTCGGCGGTCTCGCCGAATTCGGCGATCAGCTGGCGTCGCACCTCTTCCATATAATAGCCGCCGACCTGCGCGATAGCGCGATTGCCGCTGTTGGTGAGACCGAGCGGCATGGCGCGCGCCGCGTCGCGCTGCGCCGCCGTAATCCAGCCGTTGCTTTCCATCGAACCGAGCACGAAGTCTGTCTCTTATACACATCTCCGAGCCCACGAGACACTGAGCGATCTCG
>CAUUIU010000346.1:0-3874 GCA_963545025.1 uncultured Sphingopyxis sp.
TACACTTCTAGCTTCGTCGGCAGCGTCAGATGTGTATAAGAGACAGGCGCATGATCGAGCGCTATGGCTGGGAAGCGCGCCTCGCGCCGCTCGGCAAGCTGCTGGGGCTCGCGGCATGATCGCGCGGACATTGGCACCGCCGACGGGCTGGACGCGTTGGCCGCGGCATCTGGCCGCGCTGACCTTGCTGTCCGTCGCGATCCTGGCGATCTTCCACCGCGATGCCGCCGACATGGCCGGCATCTGGTGGAACAGCTGGACCTTCTCCCATTGCCTGCTGATGGTGCCGATGATCGGCTGGCTGGTGTCGCAGCGCACCGCGTTGCTGAAGCCATTGACCCCGGTCTTTTGGTGGCCGGCGCTCGTCTGGATGGCGGGCGCGGGACTGGTTTGGCTGGTCGGCGAAGCAGCGGGCGTCGCGCTGTTCCGGCAGCTGGGGCTCGTCCTGATGCTGCAGGGCGCGGTCGCGGCGACGCTGGGCGAAAAGCTCGTGCGCGGGCTGCTCTTTCCGCTCGGCTATGCGCTGCTGCTCGTGCCTTTTGGTGAGGAACTGGTACCGCTGCTCCAGACGCTCACCGCGCATATCAGCGTCGCGCTGCTCCACCTTTCCGGTATCCCGGCCCGCATGGAGGGCGTGTTCATCACGACTCCCGCGGGTTTCTTCGAGGTGGCCGAGGCCTGTTCGGGGGTCAATTTCCTGATCGCGATGCTCGCCTATGCGGTGTTTGCGGCGCACCTCTGCTTCCGAAGCTGGACGCGGCGGATCGTCTTTGTCGTTCTCGCGCTGATCACCACGATCCTCGCAAACGCGCTGCGCGCCTATGGCACGATGGTCGCGGCCGAAATCTGGGGGATCGAGGCGGCGGGCGGGATCGACCATGTCATTTACGGCTGGGTCTTCTTCGGGCTCGTCATTCTGGTCGTGATGCTCGCGGCGTGGCGCTGGTTCGACCGGCCCGCGAACGACGTTGCTGTCGATGTGACGGGGCTGGACGGCGCACCGCGCTTTGCGGGGGCCGCGAAGGCCGTGCTGCCCGTGGCGCTCGCGATCCCGCTGCTCTTTGCCGCATGGGCATGGCTGATCGGCGGCCGCTCGGCGCCGTTGCCGCCGACCATGACGATTGCGGCACCCGCCGGCTGGAGCGAAGGGCTTGCCGAAGGCACGGCGTGGAGGCCGCGCTTCGACGGCGCAGACCAGATACGGATCGCCCATTTTGCCGATGCGAAGGGGCGCCGCGTCACGGTCGCCCTCGGAGGGTATGAGCGGCAAGCCGAGGGCCGGGAGGTCGTCGGCTTTGGCCAAGGCGCGCTCGATCCCGACGGCAGATGGGCGTGGAGCGCGTCGCTTCCTGTGGTGGAGGGCGCGAAGACCGAACGCCTGTTGCATCCCGGCCCGGTGCTGCGCGATGCCGCAACCTGGTATGTCGTCGATGGCGGCGTTACCGGCAGTCCGCGCGGCGCAAAGCTGGCGGGTTTGAAGGCGCGGCTGTTCGGCGGCGACCCCCGCGCGCTGTCGCTGATCGTGTCGAGCGAGGCCGGGCAGGGCGGCCGGTCTGCGGTGGAGGATTTCGTTTCCGCGTCGGGCGGAGCGCAGGCGATGGCTGACCGCGCGCTGAAACTGCGCTAGGACCTCGAGATATGTGCGGGATCGCCGGTATTTATCATCTCGAAACGGCGAAGCCGGTCGACCCCGCGCGGCTCCGCGCGATGTTGCACCCGATGGCGCACCGCGGCCCCGACGGATCAGGCGAGTGGACCGCGCCCGGCGTCGGGCTGGCGCACCTCCGCCTCTCGATCATCGACATTGCAGGCAGCCCGCAGCCGATGGCGAGCGACGACGAGATGGTGACGCTCACCTACAATGGTGAAATCTATAATTTCCGCGAGCTTCGCGCCGAGCTTGAGGATCGCGGTTACCGGTTCCGCACCGCGGGCGATACCGAGGTCATCATTGCGGCGTGGCGGCAATGGGGCCCCGACTGCCTGTCGCGGCTCAACGGCATGTTCGCCTTTGCGATCCACGATCACGCGCGCGGCTGCCTGTTCCTCGCGCGCGATCGGCTGGGCGTAAAGCCGCTCCACCATGTGCGCCTGTCCGACGGGTCGGTCGCCTTTGCCTCCGAACTCAAGGGGCTGCTGCGCCATCCCCTGCTTCGGCAGGAAGCCAATCTGTCGGCGATCGAGGATTTCCTCGCCTTCGGTTATGTCCCCGACGACAATTGCATTGTCGCAGGCGTAGAGAAGCTGCCCGCAGGCCATTATCTGCTGCTCGAACGCGGCAAGCCCGTGCTCGCGCCGACGCGCTGGTGGGCGCCCGATTTCTCGAAGCGCATCAAAGCGAGCGAGGGCGAGGCGGCCGAGCATCTGGTTCACCTGATGCGCGCCGCGGTGACCGACCGCATGGTGTCCGACGTGCCGCTCGGCGCCTTCCTGTCGGGCGGCGTCGACAGCAGCGCGGTCGTCGCGCTGATGGCGGAAGCCAGCACGAAAGCGGTCAAGACCTGTACAATCGGGTTCGACCAGGCGGCGCTCGACGAGACGGCCTACGCCCAGCAGATCGCCGAACGTTTCGCGACCGATCATCGCACGCGCACCGTGTCGTCGGGCGACTTCGCGCTCGTCGACAAGATCGCCGACATGTTCGACGAACCCTTTGCCGATGCTAGCGCGCTGCCGACCTATCGCGTGTGCGAACTTGCACGCGAGGAGGTGACGGTGGCCTTGTCGGGCGACGGCGCCGACGAGGCTTTTGCGGGATACCGCCGCCTGGTGTTCCAGCATCAGGAGGAAAGGCTGCGCGGGCTGATCCCCGGCGTGCTGCGGCGGAATATCCTGGGCCCGCTGTCGCATGTCTGGCCGCAGATGGACTGGGCACCGCGCCCGCTGCGCGCCCGCGCGACGCTTGCGAGCCTGTCGAAGAGCGGCGCAGAGGGGTATGCGGAGGCGGTCGGCGTGACGGGGCAGGCGCAGCGCGCGCGTCTGTTCAACGATGCCGCGGTCCATGCCCTCGGCGATCATGTCGCCGAGGCGCGATACTGGAAGGCGATGAAGGACGCGCCCGCGCGCGAGCCGCTCGACCGCGCGCAATATGCCGATCTGATGATCTGGCTTCCGGGCGACATCCTGACCAAGACCGACCGGATGAGCATGGCGGTCAGCCTCGAGGCCCGCGAGCCTTTGCTCGACTATCGCCTGATCGAATTCGCCGCGAGCCTGCCCGCGTCGATGCGGGTCAAGGGCTCGACGGGCAAGGCGATCCTGAAGCAGGCGATGGAGCGCTATCTGCCGCACGACATCCTCTATCGGCCCAAGATGGGATTTGTGACGCCGGTGTCGCACTGGTTCCGCGGACCGCTCGTCGAACAGGCAAAAGCGCTGGCGACCTCATCGACGCTCGCGCGCTCCGGCTGGTTCGACATGGCCGAGATCGAACGCATCGTTGCCGCGCACCAGTCGGGCCGCCGCGATCATGGGCGGTTGATCTGGCAATTCTTCATGCTCGAAAAATCGCTGGCCAAATTGTTCGGTATATAGGGTGTGCGCCACCCGTTCTTAACGCTTCGCTGCTAGGCTCGCTGCCGATGACGGTCCATCCCGCCTTTCCCACAAGCGCCGCCGAAGCCGCGCCGCTGACGGTGCGTGTCGTCGATCCGCTGGCGCTGTCGGGCGATCTGGCGGCGGCGTGGGACCGGCTGGCAGACGACGCCAGCGAGCCCAATCCCTTTGCCGAACGCTGGTGCCTGCAATCGGCGTTGCACCTGCTCGATCCCGAACGGCGCGCGCGGCTTGTGGTCGTGCGTGACGGGAGCGAGGGCGCGGTGATCGGCCTGTCTCTTATACACATCTGACGCTGCCGACGAAGCTAGAAGTGTAG
>CAUUIU010000347.1:0-3846 GCA_963545025.1 uncultured Sphingopyxis sp.
CAGCGTCAGATGTGTATAAGAGACAGGGTCGAGCTGGTTTCAGCGCTTCCTGCTGCCCGGCTTCGCACTGAAGGCGGTCATCATCGGCGGCGGTTACGCCACTGGCCGCGAACTCGCCGAATATTTCGTGCCATCGGGGCCGTGGGGCGGGCTCGCCGCGATGCTGCTCGCGACGTGCATCTGGAGCGTTGTCGCCGCGCTGACCTTTGCGCTCGCACGCAAGTTCGGCGCCTATGACTACCGCGCCTTCTTCAAGGGGCTGCTCGGGCCGGGCTGGATCGCGTTCGAAGCGGCGTACATCATCTTCGTCGTCCTGATCCTCGCGGTGTTCGGCGCAGCGGCAGGGGCGATCGGTGCCGCGACCTTTGGCTGGCCCGAGGTCGCCGGATCGGTGCTGCTCGCGGTATCGATCGTTGCGGTCACCGCCTGGGGAACCGGCGTGGTCGAGCAGATGTTCAAATATGTCTCGATCCTTCTCTACACCGTCTACGGCCTGTTCCTGATCCTTGCGCTTGCGAGTTTCGGCGGGCTGATCGGGCAAGGCTTCGCGAACGCGCCGCCGCCGACCGGCAACTGGATGGCGGGCGGGCTGACCTACGCCAGCTACAATATCGTCGGCGCCGTCGTGATCCTGCCGGTGCTGCGCCACCTGACCAGTCAGCGCGACGCGGTCGTCGCGGGGCTGATCGCGGGGCCGCTGTCGATGCTGCCCGCGATCCTCTTCTTCGTCGCGATGATGGCCTTCTATCCTGCGATCGGCGCCGAAACCCTGCCATCGGATTTCCTGCTCCGTCAGATGACGGTGCCGGGCTTCCATGTCCTGTTTCAGGTGATGATCTTTGCTGCGCTGCTCGAAAGCGGGGCCGGCGCGGTGCATGCGATCAACGAGCGCATTTCGGGCGCGATCGAAAGCCGTGGTCGGCCAGCGCTCAGCGCCGGCAAGCGCGCGCTCATCGGCGCGGTGATCCTGACCGGCTGCATGTTCGTCGCGGGCGAGATCGGCCTCGTCGACCTGATCGCGAGCGGATACCGCTTCCTTGCCTGGCTGTTTCTCGCGGTCTTCGTGCTGCCTTTGCTGACGATCGGCACTTGGCGCCTGCTGCGCAGCGACCCTGTTCCCCCGATGGAGACTTCATCATGAAATCCATTCGCCTGCTCGCCCTGTCGCTCATGCTTTCGGCGGCCACGCCGGTCTGGGCCGATCCGCCCGCCGACATCGTCCAGAGCGTCGAGACGCTACGGCAAAAGATCGGCGCGCCGGGCGTGTCGATCGCGATCGTCGAGGACGGCAAGACGACGCTGTCGCGCGGCTGGGGCGTGCGCAAGCTGGGTGAGCGGGCGCCCGTCGATGCGCAGACGATCTTCCAGACCGGATCGACCGGCAAGGCGATGACCGCCGCGGCGCTCGCGGTGCTTATCGATGAGGGAAAGATCGCGTGGGACGATCCCGTCATCAAGCATATGCCATGGTTCCGCATGTACGACCCGTGGGTCACGCGTGAAATCACGATCCGCGACCTACTCGTCCATCGCAGCGGGCTCGGGCTCGGGCAGGGCGATCTGATGTTCGTGCCGCGCACCCATCTGACGCGCAAGCAGACGGTCGAGCGCGTCGCGTACCTCAAACCCAAGACCAGTTTCCGCTCGGCCTATGCCTATGACAATATCCTCTATGCCGTCGCGGGGCAGCTGATCGAGGAAGTCACCGGGCAGACGTGGGAGGAATTTATCCGTGCCCGCGTGCTGCGCCCCGGCGGCATGAAGAATGCGACCAGCGACAGCGAAGAGCGCTTCCGCGTCCCGAACCGCTCATGGCCGCACGCGCGCCTGTCGGGGCCGCTGCGCGGGCTCGGCGATCAGCAGGCGCTGAACGAACGCGACGAACTCGGCCGCAACGGCGCCCCTGCGGGCGGGCTGGCGCTCAGCGCCGACGATATGGCGGCCTGGCTCAAGATCCAGCTCGCGCACGGCGCGCTCCCGAACGGCAAACGGCTATTCAGCGAGGTGCAGGCGGCCGAGATGTGGAAGCCGGTAACCCCGATGCCGATCACCCAATTGCCCGACCAGCTCAAACCCGCGCAGCCGATGCAACAGGCCTATGCGCTCGGCTGGCAGGTGCAGGATTACAGAGGCCACCGCATCATCTCGCATGGTGGAGGCGTCTTTGGGTCGATCACCCGGGTCGTGATGATTCCCGACAAGAAGGTCGCCTTTGCGATCATGATGAACAGCGAGGAGAGCGGGATGCTGCTCGGCCTCACCTATAAGTTGCTCGACCACTATCTCGATCAGCCGGACCACGGCTGGACGACGAAATGGCAGGATTGGTACGCGGTACGGCTCGAGGGCGGGAAGAAGTTCCTCGAACAGAAGGCGGCCACGCCCGTGAAATCGGGGCCGTCGCTGGTGCTCGCCGGCTATGCCGGACGCTACCGCGATCCCTGGTATGGCGACATCGTGGTCGGGCAGGGGGCGAACGGCCTCACCATCGATTTTACTTCAACGCCTCGGATGGCGGGACGCCTCGAACATTGGCAATATGACAGCTTCGTCACCCGGTTCGACGATCCGGCGATCGAGCCTGCCTACGTCACCTTCAGCCTCGACGCCGACGGCAAGGTGACGGGGGTCAAGATGAAGGCGGTGAGCCAGATCGCCGACTTCAGCTGGGACTATCACGACCTCGACCTGAAGCCCGTAGAGGACAAAAAATGAAGCCAATCGCCATCCTGCTGACGGCTACCCTGCTGACCGCCTGTTCGGCCGGCGGCGACAAGCCAAAGGCACCCGAAGCGCCGCTGCACAGCCGGATGCTCGTGCTCGACACCCACCTCGACACACCGCTGCATTTCGAACGCGCCGGATGGAGCTTCGCCGACCGTCACGCTTTGCTGGACGACATGGTCCAGCTCGACATTCCGCGCATGAAGGAAGGCAATCTGGATGGCGGTTTCTTCGTCATCTACACCGAACAGGGACCGCTGACGCCGCAAGGCTATGCCGACGCGCTGACGTTCGCGCGCGAACGTTCGGCCCTCATCGACAGGACCATCGCCAAACATCTCGATGCGATTGCCCCCGCGCTGACCGGCGCCGACGCGATGCGGCTGAACAAGAATGGCAAGCTGATCGCTTTCAAGTCGATGGAGAACAGCTATCCGCTCGGCGAGGATTTGTCGCTGCTGCAGGAATTCTACAACAGGGGCCTGCGCATGGCGGGCCCGGTGCATTCGAAGACCAACCAGTTCGCCGACAGCGCGACGGGCGAGGCACGCTGGAAAGGGTTGAGCCCACTCGGCAAACAGTGGGTGGCGGAGATGAACCGGCTCGGCATCGTCATCGACGCCAGCCACTCGTCCGATACGGCGTTCGACCAGATGCTCGCGCTCTCGAAACATCCGATCCTGCTCTCGCACTCGAGCCTGCGCTCGACCTACAATCATCCCCGCAACCTTGACGAAGGGCGCTTGAAGGCACTCGCGGCCAAGGGCGGCGCGATGTGCATTTCGACGATCTTCATGTCGGAAATGAACATGTCGCCCGCGCGCGGCGCTTTGTTCGGCAAATATGAACGGATCGGCAAGATGACGCCTGCCGAACAGGCCGACCTTAATCGCCAGTGGCGCGAGCTCGACAAGACCGAAGCATTATGGGCGGCCGATTTCGACGCCTATATGAAAATGGTCCTCCGCGCGATCGAGGTCGGCGGCGTCGATCATATCTGCTTCGGCGCCGACTGGGACGGCGGCGGCGGGCTGAAGGGCATCGAGGATATTTCGGCGCTGCCCAAGGTTACCGAGCTGTCTCTTATACACATCTGACGCTGCCGACGAAGCTAGAAGTGTA
>CAUUIU010000348.1:0-3843 GCA_963545025.1 uncultured Sphingopyxis sp.
ACTTCCAGCTCGGCGGCCATTCGCTGTTGCAGATTTTCCTGCTCGGCCAGCCCGAGTTTCGTCAGACGCTCTTTCACTCGCCGACGCTGGAGCAGCTGCGCCAGCGCGTGATCGCGACACACCACCTCGACCCGATGGAGCCTGAGGAGGTCGAGCCCTATATTCTCCACCGCCTGAAGAAGGTCGGCTGGACGGGCAACCCCAGCTTCAGCCCCGAGGCCTTTGAGCTGATCTTCGACTATAGCGAAGGCGTCCCGCGCAAGTTGAACGTGCTGGTCAGCCGCCTGCTGCTGTTCGGCGCGGTCGAGGAACTGCACCGCATTTCGGCGCAGCATGTCCGCAACGTGATTGCCGAGATCGAAGCCGACCGCGGCATCGACGAAGCGTCGCTCGCGCCGATGCCGGTCGCCGACGTTGTCGCGCATGCTGCGGTCGCAACCGCACCCGCGGTCGAAGCGCCGCTCGAATGGCCGCGCCCGACGCCTGAACCCGAAGTCGCCGAACGCCCGCCGTTCGCGGCACCGGTCACCAATTTTGCCGAGGCGCGCACGCTTGTTGCCGGGCCCGCGGAACCCGCCAAGGACGATATTCTCGAACTCAAGGCCGACAGCCCGGTGGCCGCACCGGTAGACGAAGAGCATCTGAAAGCGCTGCAGGAACAGATCGCCGGACTCGAGGCGCGGCTCGTCGAACAGGATGCCGCGCTGCGCCGGGTGCTTGATTTGTTGATCGAATGGGTCGAACGCGATCCTGACAATGCGCCGAACCCGGCAAAGTCGCAGACCTGGGCCGCCTGACGGCCCAGCGCTGCACCGGCGGCGCAACGAAGGTGAGGGATCATGCAGAACGGCCTGTCGGTCGACGTCGAGGACTGGTTCCAGGTCGGCGCCTTTGAGCGCACGATCGACCGCGACGACTGGCCGACGCTCGAATGCCGTGTCGAGGCGAACTGCGATGCGGTGCTGCAGATTTTCGCCGATGCCGGAGTCCGGGGCACCTTCTTCACGCTGGGCTGGGTCGCCGAACGCTATCCCGCGCTGATCAGGCGCATCGTTGCGGCGGGGCACGAGCTTGCCAGCCACGGCTATGACCACAAGCGCGTGTTCAACATGACCGCCGACGAATTCGCGGCGGACCTCAAACAGACGCAGGCGATCCTCGAAGATCTGGGCGGCGTGGCGATCAAGGGCTATCGCGCACCGAGCTTCTCGATCGACACGCGCACGCCATGGGCGCACCCGATCCTGGCCGAACAGGGCTATGCCTATTCGAGCAGCGTCGCGCCGGTCGCGCACGATCATTATGGCTGGCCCGAAAGCCCACGCCATGTGTGGCGGCCGCTTCCCGATAGCGACCTGGTCGAATGGCCGGTGACCACCGCGCGCTTCGCCGGGCGAACGCTCGCCGCGGGCGGCGGGGGCTTCATGCGGATGCTGCCCTATGGCTTCACGCGCTGGGCGATCGCGCGGATGAATGCCGAGGGGCATCCGGCGATCCTCTATTTCCATCCGTGGGAGATCGACCCCGGGCAGCCGCGCGTCGCCGATGCGCCCCTGCGATCGAAAATTCGTCATTACAGTGGCTTGTCGATCATGGCGGGCAAGCTGCGCAAGCTGCTCGACGATTTCGACTGGACCCGCGCCGACGCGCTGCTCCCCGCGCAGCAGGAGCGCGCGCAGCCGTGGCGCAAGGCGGCGTGAACGCCCCGACTCCTCCGATCGCGCCTGCGGGCGCACGCCCGTCGGCCGACCTCGCGATCGACGCCGCGGCGTGGGACGCCTATGTCGGGCAGCATCCGGACGCGACGCCTTTTCACAGCCGCGCCTGGTGTCAGGCAGTAACCGCCGCGACCGGGCACAAATGCCATCTGCTCGCAGAATATGGTGCGCACGGCCGGATCATCGGCCTGCTGCCGCTCCATCATGTCCGCTCGCCCCTGTTCGGGCAGGCGCTCGTCGCGAGCGGCTTTGCGGTCGATGGCGGTATTCTCGCCGACAGCCTAGATGTCGCGATGGTGCTCGCCGACGCGGCGACCGATCTGGCGCGCTCGCTGGGCGTAGCGTCGGTCGAACTGCGTGGCGGTCCGCTTCCCGACGGTGAGGGCTGGGCGGGCGAGGAGGGCATCTACGCCGGCTTCGAACGCGACCTTGCTGCGGACGACGAGGCCGAACTTCTCGCCATCCCGCGCAAACAACGCGCCGAGGTGCGCAAGGCGCTGGCGAGCGACCTGACCGTCACCACGGGACGCGATGCCGCCGAACGCGACGATCATTACCGCATCTATGCGACGAGCGTCCGCAATCTCGGCACGCCGGTCTTTCCCAAGGCCCTGTTCGATGCGGTGCTCGACGCCTTTGGCGAGGATGCCGATATCCTGACGATCCGCGCCGACGGGCGGGCCGTGGCGAGTGTGCTCAACCTTTACTGGCGCGGGACGGTTATGCCTTATTGGGGCGGCGGGCTGGCCGAAGCGCGCGGGCTGCGCGCCAACGAGCTGATGTATTTCGAATTGATGCGCCATGCGCGCGCCAAGGGCTGCACCCGATTCGATTTCGGGCGGTCGAAGCTCGGCACCGGACCCTATGCCTACAAGAAGAACTGGGGGTTCGAGCCGCAGCCGCGCGTTTATGCGCGCTGGCTCGCGCCGGGCGAGGCACCGCGCGACACCAACCCGACCAGCGCCAAATATCGGTTGCAGGTCAGTCTCTGGAAGAAGCTGCCACTGTGGGCGGCGAACCGGATCGGCCCGCTGATCGCCCGCGGACTGGGTTAGTGGCCGAAATCCTGTTCCTCGTTCACCGCGCGCCCTGGCCCCCCGACCGCGGCGACCGGATCCGCAGCTGGCATATGTTCGAGGCGCTGGCCAAGCTGGCGCCAGTGCATGTCGCGGCGCTCGCCGACAGCGAAGAAGACGCGGCCGCAGCGCACGCAAAGATGGCGCCGCTCTGCGCCAGCCTCTGCATCGAAGTGCGCCGCGCCTCGCGACCGCTGGCGCTTGTGCAAGCGGTGCTCCACCGCGAGCCGGCGTCGAACCGCCTGTTCCGCAACGCCGAGCTCACCGAGCATGTCGGCGCGCTGCTGGCGCTTGGGACGATCAGCCATATCGTCGCCTTCTCGGGGCAAATGGCGCAATATCTGCCGGCCGATTTTGACGGTCCGATCCTCATGGATTTCGTCGACGTCGATTCTGCCAAATTCGCCGCCTATGCGGCGCAGGACAAGCGTCAGCCCCTGCATTGGGTGCATAAGCGCGAGGCGGCGCGACTGGGCGCCTTCGAAGCCGAAGTGGCGCGTCGCGTCGACACCAGCCTGTTCGTCAGCGAGGCCGAGGCCGCGCTGTTCCGCGACCGGAGCGGGCTGGGTGCCGAAAGGGTGCAGGCGGTCGAAAACGGCATCGACACCGCTCGCTTCGACCCCGCGCCCGAACTGGACACGGTTGGAACTGACGAGGGCCCGCTCGCGGTCTTCACCGGCCAGATGGACTATCGCCCCAATATCGACGCCGTGCGCTGGTTCGCGAACGACATCCTCCCGCTGGTCCGTCAGCGCCACGCGCAGGCGCGCTTCGCGATCGTCGGACGCGCGCCCGCCGACGAGGTGCGCGCGCTCGAAAAACTGCCCGGCGTGATGGTGACAGGCGAAGTGGCCGACGTGCGGCCATGGCTCGCCGCCGCCGATGTCGTAGTCGCGCCGCTGCTGCTCGCGCGCGGGGTGCAGAACAAGCTGCTCGAAGCGATGGCGATGGCGCGGCCCGTGGTGGCGAGCGCCGCCGCGGCCGAGGGGATCGACGCCGCGCCCCTGTCTCTTATACACATCTCCGAGCCCACGAGACACTGAGCGATC
>CAUUIU010000349.1:0-3820 GCA_963545025.1 uncultured Sphingopyxis sp.
CATCACCTGATAGCCGCCGCTGTCGGTCAGGATCGGCCGGTCCCAGCCCATGAAATTGTGAAGCCCGCCGAGCCGGTCCATACGTTCGGCGCCGGGGCGGAGCATCAGATGATAGGTGTTGCCGAGGATGATGTCGGCGCCGGTCGCGCGGACGTCGGCGGGGCGCATGGCCTTGACCGTGGCCGCGGTGCCGACAGGCATGAAGGCGGGGGTACGGATTTCGCCGCGCTGCATCGTGATGACGCCGGTGCGCGCGGCGCCGTCGGTCGCGGCAATCGAAAAGGCGAATCTCTCGGTCATGGCGCGCGCCTATGGCGGCGGCGGCACCAAAAGTCGAGCGGCGGCCTTAATCCTTCTCGTCCTCGCTCGACGGTTCCTCTGCCGCAGCCTTCGCCTTTTCTTTCGGCTTTTCCTTGTCGAAGATCGCGGCGAGTTCCTTCTTCTTCGCCTCTGACAGGCCCTCTTCGGCCTCGGGGAACATCTCTTCCTCTTCCTCGTCGATATGGTGGAGGTAGCGGTCCTTCATCGTGCGAAAGCGCGTCAGCCAGCCGGTCGAGGCGAAATCCATCTCGTAAAGTTCGGTGAGCAGCTCGTCGATTTCCTTATGCTCGGACACGCTGTGCTGCGCGTCTTCGCGCAGGTCGGGTTTGCCGAGCATCGTCGCATAGAGCGACATTTCTTCCGACGCCGCGTGCGCGGTGACCTCGACGCGGAAGGCTTCAAACAGATGACGGCGATCGTCGCTGTCGCCTTGCGTCTCGTCGATGCGGTCGAGCAGGTCGCGGTGCCGGTCGTGGTCGGCCTTCAGCCGGGCGAAGATTTTGGTCTCGGTCATTGTCGTCTCCGTCCATGATGGTCGGAGGAAGAACGGCTCAGCGGACCGGCGGTTCCGGGGTCAGGCGGCTTTCCAGTCGCTCGTCGTAGTGAACGAGGGCAGCGCGAGCGCGCTCGTCTGCTGCGCCGCCGCTGCGATCAGATAGGGCGAGACGCGGTGGCGCGTGCAGAGGCCGCCGTTGCCGTCGCTGACCAGCGACTGTTCGAACTCGACGCCCTGCTGATGCTTCATCGATCGGCGCACCGTCGCGGTGACCAACTGCCCCTCGCCGAAATCGATCACGAAGCGCGTGCCGGTCGGCACATCGATGATGCCCTCGATAAAGGCGCCGGTCGCCGACAGGTTGCGGATGACGACGTTATAACGATGGTTGTCGTGCACCGCCCCGACCTTGCGGAACAACGAGACGCGGTCATTGCGCTGACGCGCCGGGCCCGCCGGCTTGATCGTCCACGATCCAGCTTCGCTCTGCGCAACCAGCTCGTCGTTCGGCACCGGCCTGCTGTACACATAGCCCTGGACATGGCTGACATTGAGCTTGCGGATCAGTTCGAGCTGGTCGAGCGATTCGATGCCCTCAGCGGTCGTTTCCATCTCCAGCGCCTCGGCGAGCGCGACGATCGCGGCGATGATTGCGCCGTTGCGCGATCCCTGCACCGTCGCGCCTCGGACGAAGCTCTGGTCGATCTTGATCTTGTCGAACGGCGCCGATTGCAGATAGCCGAGCGACGAATAGCCGGTGCCGAAATCGTCGAGCGCGAGGCGGACGCCGAGGCCTTTGAGCGCCTTGAACATGCGCGCGGTTTCGGCCGAATCGCCGAGGAACACGCTTTCGGTGATCTCGAGCTCGAGCCGGTCGGCGGGCAGCCCAGTGGTCGCAAGCGCATTGGCGACGATCTTGGGCAGATCGGTATTGGCGAACTGGATCGGCGAGACATTGACCGCGACACGCAGCGCGCCGGGCCAGCGCGCGGCATCCTCGCACGCCTTGCGCAACACCCATTCGCCGAGCTGCCAGATCAGATTGGCTTCCTCGGCGATCGGGATGAACAGCGCGGGCGAGATCACCCCGCGGTCGGGGTGCGTCCAGCGAACGAGCGCCTCGACCCCGGTCACCATGTTCGTCTTCGCGTTGACGACGGGCTGATAGCAAAGCTCCATCTCGCCGCGCGCCAGCGCGTCGCGCAGATCCTCTTCGAGGATGCGGCGATCTTCGGCCGACTGATGGAGGTCGCTCGAATAGAAGCTGAAACGGCCGCGGCCGTTGCCCTTCGCCGCATAGAGCGCAAGGTCGGCGTTGCGGACGAGGTCGTCGCTCGTCAGGCCATCGAACGGCGCGATCGCGACTCCGACCGACGCCCCGATGATGCAGCGGCTACCCTCGACCGAATAGGGCTGCGACAGGCTGGCGATGATATCGGCGGCCATGTCGCCCAGTTTGCCGCGATCCTCGATATCGGGAAGGATGATCTGGAATTCGTCGCCGCCCAGGCGGCTGACCATTTCCTTGTCGCCGACGATCTTGAGCAGCCGCTCGGCGACCTGCTTCAAGAGCGCGTCGCCCGCGGGATGGCCGAGCGTGTCATTGACCTGCTTGAACCGGTCGAGGTCGAGTAGCATGATTGCGCAGCTGCGCTGTTGCTGGGCGAAGGCGGCGAGCGTCGAATCGAGCTTTTTCGAGATGTGAAAGCGATTGGCGAGCCCGGTCAGCGAATCATAGAGCGCAAGGCGCGAGGCGTCTTCGGCCGAGCGGCGCTGCGCCGTGATGTCGGTGCCGCTGCCACGATAGCCCGCGAATTTGTCGCCGTCGAAATGCGGACGGCCGGAGACCGCCCACCAGCGGTCGTCGCCCTCGAACGCGCTGCGCAGCGGCAGCTCGTCGAATTTCGACTGGCGCGTCAGCAGGAAGGGCAAGGTGCGCTGCCGCTCGCCATGGCTGTCGGCGGGCAGGAACAATTCGGTAAAGGCGGTGCCGAGCAACTCGCTGGTTTTGCCGCCCATCTGCCGCGCGACCGAATCGGTAATATAGGTCAGCCGCCCTTTGGCGTCGGTCGACCAAAACCAGCCCTGACGGCTTTCCTCGTAATTCTGGAGCAGGAGCAAGGCTTCGCGCGTGTGGAGATTCGGCGCAGGCTCGCCGCTTTTACGCGCGATTCGCGTGCTGAGCTTGCCGAAGAAGCCGCGCTGGCTCTCTTCGGCGACGGTTTCTTCCACGTCGGAAGAATCGATCGGCGATGGCATGTCCATCAGAAACTCTCTGGCCCCCAAATCACGGGACCTGCATTGCCGCCAATGCCTTGCGATATTGTAAAGAAAACGGCCTTTTGGTCACAAACTGTCCCATTCAGGGAAGCAGCAGACTCGCATCGCCATAGCTGTAAAAGCGATATTCCTGCGCGATCGCGTGGGCATAGGCCGCCTGCATCGTCTCCAGCCCCATTAACGCGCTGACCAGCATGAACAGGGTCGAACGCGGCAAGTGGAAGTTGGTCATCAGCCCGTCGATCGCACGGAAACGATAGCCGGGGGTGATGAAGATCGCGGTATCGCCCGCAAACGGCTCGATAAGTCCGTCTTCGCGCGCCGCGCTTTCGAGCAGGCGCAGGCTGGTCGTGCCGACCGCGATGACGCGCCCGCCAGCCGCGCGCACGGCGTTCAGCCGCGCGGCGGTATCGGCCTCGATCCGCCCCCATTCGGCGTGCATCACATGCGCGTCGGTGTCGTCGGCCTTCACCGGCAGGAAGGTTCCCGCGCCGACATGGAGCGTCAGCGTTTCGCTGCCGATGCCCGCTGTCGCAAGCGCGGCGAGCAGGTCGGGCGTGAAGTGCAATGCAGCGGTCGGCGCGGCCACCGCGCCGTCCTCGCGCGCGAACATCGTCTGATAATCCGAGCGGTCGTCGGCGTCGGTCGCGCGCTTGCCCGCGATATAGGGTGGCAGCCTGTCTCTTATACACATCTCCGAGCCCACGAGACACTGAGCGATCT
>CAUUIU010000350.1:0-3809 GCA_963545025.1 uncultured Sphingopyxis sp.
CGGGCGGCGCGTCGCCGAACGACCACATGCGCTCGAGATTGTAGAAGCTGCGCACTTCGGGCCGGAACAGATGAACGATGACGTCGCCGGCGTCGATCAGCACCCAATCGGCATTGGGCAGCCCTTCGACGCGAACCGGCCGGCCCGCTTCCTGCTTGATGCGCTGCGCCAGCTTGTCGGCGATGGCCGAGACATGGCGCGTCGACCGGCCGCTCGCGATCACCATATGATCGGCGATGCTGCTTTTGCCGGCAAGCGGGATGGAGATGGTTTCCTGGGCCTGGTCCTCATCCAGCTGGTGGAGGATCAGTGCGTGGAGCGCGTCCACATTGTCGTTTGCGGATGCGGCGCCGGTGGCGGCATCCTGGGTGGCGGAGATCAAATGCGTCCTTTCCTAGTCGAATCCACAAGCCGCGAATGCGTCAGCGGGTCGCGCAAAGCGCGGCCTGCATAGCGTTCGAACCAGCGGGGGTTGGCCTGCCGTATTGCAGTTGCGGATCGCACATCGGGCGAAAAACGCAGGAACACGAGGGCAGGCGGTCTCCAGTCCGTCCAATGAAGTTTCTGGTCCGCGGGCCGGACGTAGCGCCGAAGCCAACCCATCGCCTGCGCGGCATGGGCCCGGCCATTATAGCCCGGACGCGCGACAACCGCAATCGGCATCAACCGCGCAATTCCCCGCCAGTCGCGCCATTGGGGCAGCTGGACCAGATTATCGGCGCCCATGATCCAGATGAACTGGCGATTGGGGTAGCGGCGGACGAGCTTCCTGAGCGTGTCGATCGTATAGCGCGTGCCGAGTTCGGCCTCGATTCCCGTCGCGCGAATCGGCGAGCGCCGCGCCATGCGCTGCGCCGAGCCGAGTCGGGCAGGGAGCGAGGCCATACCCGCCTTGGGCTTCAGCGGATTGCCGGGCGACACCAGCCACCACAGCTCGTCGAGGCCCAGCGCATCGATGGCATTGAGGCTGATCGCGCGATGCCCGCCATGCGCGGGATTGAAGCTGCCGCCGAGGAGGCCGGTGGGAATTTTGCGGGTCAGGGTCGGACCTGTCCCGTACCGCGCACCAGCCACTTGTACGTCGTCAGCCCTTCGAGCGCGACGGGGCCGCGGGCGTGGAGACGGCCGGTGGCGATGCCGATTTCGGCACCGAGGCCGAATTCGCCGCCGTCGGCGAACTGCGTCGAGGCATTGTGCATGACGATCGCGCTATCGACTTCGGACAGAAAACGTTCGGCGATGGCTTGATCCTTAGTGACGATCGCATCGGTGTGGCGGCTCGAATGGGCGTCGATATGCGCGAGCGCCCCTTCGATCCCGTCGACGACGGCGATCGAGACGATCGCGTCGAGATATTCGGTGTCCCAGTCGGTTGCCGATACCGGATCGACATGCGGGCTCAGCGCCGCGACGCTCTTGTCGCCGCGCACTTCACATCCCGCCGCGACCAGCGCGTCGATGATGGCGAGCGGCGCTCCATAGGCGCGGTCGATCAGGATCGTCTCGGTCGCGCCGCAGACGCCGGTGCGGCGCATCTTGGCGTTGACCGCGAGCTCGACCGCTTTCGCCGGATCGGCGGCGGCGTCGATATAGAGATGGTTGATCCCGTCGAGATGCGCGAGCACGGGCACGCGCGCCTCGTCCTGCACGCGCGCGACGAGGCCCTTGCCGCCGCGCGGAATGATGATGTCGATCAGCCCCTGCGCGCGGAGCAGCGCACCGACTGCGGCGCGGTCCTGCGTCGGGACCAGTTGCACTGCATCGGCGGGCAAGCCGGCTTCTTCAAGCCCCGCGGCGAACGCGGCGTGGATCGCGCGGTTCGAACGCGCCGCCTCGCTGCCGCCGCGCAGGATCACCGCATTGCCCGACATCAGTCCGAGCGCGGCGGCATCGGCGGTCACGTTGGGCCGGCTTTCGTAGATGATGGCGACGACGCCGAGCGGCACGCGAACGCGGGTCAGCTCGATACCGTTCGGGCGCACCGCGCGGTCGATCTCGGCCCCGACGGGATCGGGCAGCGCGGCGACCGCCTCGACCGCATCGGCGATGTCGCGCAGCCGGTCCTCGTCGAGCCGCAGCCGGTCGAGCAGTGCGGCGGTCAACCCCGCACTCTTTCCGGCCGCCATATCCTGCGCATTGGCATCCAGTATCGCCGCCGCGTTCGCGCGCAATTGCATCGCGGCGGCGTTCAGTCCCGCTGCTTTCTGCGCCGTCGTCACGACCGCCAGCCGCTTCGCCGCGGCGCGCGCGCGCGCGCCCATGTCGGTGATCAGCGCATCGGCGTCGGTCAGGGGCGGCGTTTCAAGAACTTCGGCGTTCATGGCGCCGCCCTATCATGCTTTGCGCGCGCCGCGAAAGTCCCGTTGCACCGCGCGCCGCGCGCCTTTAGGCAGGGCGCCATGAGCGGGGACATTGAAGGCATCGGGGCGGCGGTCACCGCCGGATTGGCGGGGCGCGCGGTCGAGCCGCGGCACGGCGGCAAGGCGGCGGCACAAGATGGCATGCGCTGCCTCAACTGCGGCACCAGCCTCACGGGATCGCACTGCCATCATTGCGGACAACGTGCCGACGTGCACCGCAGCTTCGGCGCGATCGGGCACGATCTGGTCCACGCGATCTTTCATTTCGAGGGGAAGATCTGGAACACCTTGCCCTTGCTCGCCTGGCGGCCGGGTGATCTCACACGCCGCTATATTCACGGCGAGCGCGCGCGTTTCGTGTCGCCGCTCGCGCTCTTTCTGTTCGCCGTCTTCCTGACCTATGCGGTGCTCGCGATGGTCGGCAGCGGCGGCGGCGTCGGTGAGGGGATCGCCAAGGCGGCGGCCGAACAGACGCAATCGAACGCGCTGCGCGAAAGCTTTCAGGAAGAGGTCGATCGGGTCGATGCGCAGCTCGCCGACAAGGCGCTGGCCCCCGCCGAGCGGCAAAAGCTCGAGGAAGAGCGCGTCACGCTTCAGAAGAGCGCCGACTATCTGGGCGTCGCACGCAAGCTGACCAGGGACGAGAAGGACAAGGGGCCGCCCGCCCTCGACGATCCGGGCAAGCAGGTGATGACGAGCGTCGATTTCCTGTCGCGCACCAAGGTCGATACCGGGGTCGCCTTCATCGACCATGGTTTCGAGAAGGCGCTCGCGAACCCGGCGCTGGTGATCTATAAACTACAGGCGAACGCCTATAAATTCGCGTGGGCGCTGATCCCGCTGTCGCTGCCCTTCATGTGGCTGCTCTATCCCTTCAGCCGCCGCTTTCACACCTACGACCATTTCGTCTTCGTGACCTATTCGATCTCGTTCATGCTGCTGCTGTTCGTCGTCGTGCGCCTGCTCAACCTGACGATCTTCGGCGAGGTCGCGACCGCCTTTGCGATGCTCTATGTGCCGTTCCATATGTATCGCCAGCTGCGCGGCGCCTATCGCTCGTCGCGGTTCGGCGCGTTGGTGCGCGCGACGCTGCTCCTCTTTTTCAGCCTCTATGCGGTTATCACCTTCATGCTGCTGCTGCTCGCGCTCGGGGTAATGGGCTAGCACCCGAATCGTCACAAAGGCGGGGCAAAGACCGCGCCAAAGAGGAGGAGATTCGCGATGCATCATCATTGGAGCGAAATGGACCGGCGCCATCTGATCAAGCTCGGCACCATCGGGCTTGCGGCGCTGTCGCTGCCCGGCGCGGCGCGCGCGATGATGGCGCAGGGTTTCACCCATGGCGTCGCGAGCGGCGAGCCGGGGCCGCATTCGGTCCTGCTGTGGACGCGCTATGCCGCAGCGAACGATGCGACGCTGACGGTCGAACTGTCCGAGAGCTGTCTCTTA
>CAUUIU010000351.1:0-3808 GCA_963545025.1 uncultured Sphingopyxis sp.
TACACTTCTAGCTTCGTCGGCAGCGTCAGATGTGTATAAGAGACAGCATGAACATGGTCGCCGAAGGCGTGAAGAGCGCGCCGACCGTCATCGCTCTCGCCGAACGCCACGGGCTCGACATGCCGATCGCGCGCGACGTCTATGACGTGACGCAGGGAAAACGGACCGCGCTCGACGTGTTTCGCGGCCTGCTTCGCTCCTCGGTCGGCGACGAAGCCCACCCGGGTTAGGCGATTCCACCGCGGACCGTTCCAAATCTCCGTTCAGCCGGGAAGAAAAAGCCGTTTTGTTTCGTTGCTCCTCTGACCGTTCGCGATGCGGGCGCGTCAATCAGGAGATGGACGATGAAAAAATGGACCGCCCTTGCAGTTATTCTGGCTCTCCCGGCCGGTGCCGCCGTCGCCGCGGTGCCCTATGGCTCGATGCCGTCGGACTTCGAGCGCCCCGAAATCCGCGCGGTGCCGATTGCCGGCGTTTACAACCAATATTGGTATAATTACAAAGCCGACATCCTCGAGGCCGAGAAAGAGCTGATCAGCGATCTGCGCCACTCGACCGACCGCGAAGATCGCTGGGACGCCTGGGACGAGTGGACCGTCGAGGTCGTCGATGCCGACAAGGATTATGTGAAGGAAATGCGCAAGAAGGGCTATCGCAGCGGCCGCGTGACGGTCGGCGGTTAAGCCGCGCCAAAGTTACCCGGACCTTGCTCCGGGTCGCAGGGAAGGGCGGGTGCCTCGTCGGGAGCCCGCCCTTCTTTGTGGCAAACCGGATGTCGGGTAACGACCGGAAGTGGCCGTTGATCCTCCCTGTGGCGAAGCCATGGGGAGGTGGCAGCGCGAAGCGCTGACGGAGGGGCTTTGCGCGACGGTGCCGCCCCTCCACCACCGCCTGCGGCGGCGGTCCCCCTCCCCATCGCTGCGCGACAGGGAGGATATCCCTCCATCGTCACCCCGGACTTGATCCGGGGTCCATGACGATGGTGCGGCTATGGGTCCCGGATCAAGTCCGGGATGACAAAGTTGGGTTAGGGAACGGCCGCTCCCCACCCCAAAGCAGCCATCGTTTCCTCCACCGGCTCAATAACTCCGCGGCATCCCCAGCACATGTTCGGCGACATAGGACAGGATCATGTTCGTGCTGATCGGCGCGACTTGATAGAGCCGCGTTTCGCGAAACTTGCGCTCGATGTCGTACTCGGCCGCAAAGCCGAACCCGCCATGCGTCTGGATGCACGCCTCGCCCGCGGCCCAGCTTGCCTCGGCCGCCAGCATTTTGGCCATATTGGCTTCGGCGCCCGCATTGTCGCCCGCCTCATATTTGGCGATCCCGTCGTGAACCAGCAACTCGGCGGCGCGCATCTGCGCATAGGCGCGCGCGATCGGGAATTGCACGCCCTGGTTCTGCCCGATCGGACGCCCGAACAGCACGCGCTCCTTGGCATAGCTTGAGGCCTTGTCGATGAACCACTTCGCGTCGCCGATGCACTCGGCGGCGATCAGCAGCCGCTCGGCGTTCATGCCCGACAGGATATAGCGAAAACCCTTGCCCTCCTCGCCGATCAGGTTCGCGGCGGGGATGCGCATATTGTCGAAAAAGACCTCGGTCGTCGCATGGTTCATCATCGTGTCGATCGGCCGGATCGTCAGCGTTCCCGCCGCAAGCGCTTCATTCATGTCGACGAGGAACACGGACAGGCCTTCGGTGCGGCTCGCGGCCTCGTCGCGCGGCGTCGTGCGCGCGAGCAGGATCATCAGGTCGCTATGTTCGGCGCGGCTCGTCCAGAGCTTCTGGCCGTTCACGACATAATGATCGCCGTCCCTCCGCGCGACGGTCTTCAGGCTCAACGTATCGGTGCCGCTCGTCGGCTCGGTGACGCCGAACGCCTGCAGGCGCAGCTCGCCGGTCGCGACCTTGGGCAGATAGCGCGCCTTCTGCTCCTCCGACCCGTGACGCAGCACCGTGCCCATCACATACATTTGCGCGTGGACCGCGCCGCCGTTGCAGCCCTGGCGCTGGATTTCCTCGAGGATCGCGGCGGCGGCCGAGAGCGGCAGGCCTGCACCGCCATATTCCTCGGGGATGAGCGCGGCGAGATAGCCCGCTTCGCCGAGCGCGGCGACGAATTCGGAGGGATATTCGCGCGCCTTGTCCTTTGACTGCCAATAGGAACCGGGGAAGGCCGCACAGAGCTTCGCGACCTCCTCGCGAATGGCCGAATAATCCTGCACGTCCGTCCCCCTATTTCGCTTCGGCGAGCAGCGCCTTTGCTTCGGCCCCTTGCCAGTCGATCGCGCCGACGACACGCCAGAGTTCGCGGCCCTCGGCGTCGTAATAGATGCTCGTCGGCAGCGCGGCGTTGTACGCGTCGAGCAGCCCGTTCTCGGGATCGAGATAGGGTTGCAGCGCCTTCAGCCCCGCCTTCTGGAACCAGGGATCGACGATCTCGGCGCCCTGCAAATCCTGTGCAACGGCCAAGACCGTCAGCCGGTCGCCGCTTGCCGCGGCGAGCGCATCGAGCGTCGGCATCTCCGCGATGCACGGCGCACACCAGGTCGCCCAAAGATTGACGAGCAGCGGCTTGCCCCTGAAGGCTGCCAGCGTCACCCGCGCATCGTCCGGACCGGTGAAAGCCGCAGTCGGTGCGGGCTTGCCCGTGTTGCTGCGGTCAATCTTGTATTCGAAATGCTCGACGCCCTTCGCTTGGCCCGCCGAAACATTTGCTTGGCCTTGCCCCGCTTGCTCGCTGCCAAGCTTTTCCCTATCGCAGCCCGCGATTGATCCGGCCAGCAACAGGGCAAGGATTGCAAGATACGGGCTTGGAACGCGGCGAATGGCGAATACTCCGGACAGCAACAGCATGTGGGGCGGTCGCTTCGGTGGCGGGCCTGCGGCGATCATGCAAGAGATAAACGCGTCGATCCCTGTCGATAAGCGCCTGTGGGAAGAAGATATCGCCGCCAGCCGCGCCCACGCCGCGATGCTCGGCGCTACCGGAATCATCGCCGCCGAGGATGCCGTCGTCATCGACCGCGGCCTCGCACAGATCGCGGACGAGTTCGCCGCGAACGGCGTTCCGGTCGATCTCAGCCTCGAAGACATTCACATGACCGTCGAATCGCGGCTGAAGGCGCTGGTGGGCGAAGCGGCCGGGCGCCTGCACACCGCGCGCTCGCGCAACGACCAGGTCGCGACCGATTTCCGCCTGTGGACGCGCACCGCCTGCGAGCGCATCGATGCCGGGCTCGCCGCAATCCAGACCGCGCTGCTGGCACGTGCCGAGGAACATGCCGACAGCATCATGCCCGGCTTCACCCACCTGCAGGTCGCGCAGCCGGTGACGCTCGGCCATCATCTGCTTGCCTATGTCGAAATGTTCGCGCGCGACCGTTCGCGCTTTGCCGATGCCCGCCGCCGCCTCAATGAATCGCCGCTCGGCGCCGCCGCGCTCGCCGGCACCGGCTTCCCGGTCGACCGCCACGCGACCGCCGCCGCGCTCGGCTTCGACCGCCCGATGGCGAACAGCATCGACGCCGTCTCCGACCGCGACTTCGCGCTCGAATTCTGCGCGTCGGCTTCGATCGCCGCGATCCACCTCTCGCGCCTCGCCGAGGAAATCGTGATCTGGGCCAGCCAGCCCTTCGGCTTCATCAGCCTGCCCGACGCCTGGTCGACGGGCAGCTCGATCATGCCGCAAAAGCGCAACCCCGACGCCGCCGAACTGGTGCGCGGGCGCGCCGGCCTGCTGCTCGGCGCGTTCCAGCGGCTCGCCGTCATCGTGAAGGGGCTGCCGCTCACCCTGTCTCTT
>CAUUIU010000352.1:0-3784 GCA_963545025.1 uncultured Sphingopyxis sp.
CTCGGAGATGTGTATAAGAGACAGAGGTGAAGCCGGCAGCAACCACCGAATTCCACATCAACGCCGAAAGGCCGGCGAGATTTTCCTCGGCGCCCTCGGCGCTGGCGGCGCCGACCTGCAGCACTTCGGCCGCGGCGCGGCCTTCCGGATAGGGCAGGTCCGAATCGACGACGAGCGCGCGGCGCAGCGGCACCGAAAACAGCACGCCCAATATGCCGCCAAGCATCGTGATCGCAGTGGTTTCGATCATCGGGAAACCCTGCCAATAACCGACCATGATCAGGCCCGGCAGCACGAAGATGATTGCCGCCAGCGTGCCGGCGGCGCTCGCGATCGTCTGAACGATATTATTTTCGAGGATCGTCGACCCGGCCATGAAGCGCAGCAACGCCATCGAGATCACCGCGGCGGGGATCGAGGTTGCAAAGGTCAGCCCGACCTTCAGCCCCAGATAAACATTCGCCGCGGTGAACATCAGCGTCAGCAGGCCGCCGAGCAGGATCGCGCGGATTGTCAGTTCGCGTCCGCGCGCCGCGGCTGTCGTGGTATCGGTCATAAATCTCTCCCCGCCCGCTGTGTTGCGACCCGCCGCGCCCAGCGCAAGCGAAAAGGCGACGAACCGAAGCCGATTTGACGCATCGATCCAATAAGATCGCCAGCGCCAATGCCATAGGGACGTCCATGATCAACATCGACCTGACCGACCTGACACCCCCGCCGCAGCGCGGTGCGCCCAAAGCGCCGGCGCGTCCGGCCCCGTGCGCGGGCCTGTTTGGCTGGCGCAAGGGCGATGCCGCGCCAGGCCATGAAACGAAGGATAGCGGGCGCCGCTAGGGGAGCGCCTGCTTGCCGGTGAACAAGGGGTAGGGGTTCACCGGCTCCCCTTCGTCCCAACCACGCCCCGGCGCGGTTTCGAGAATCTGGAAATGCAGGTGCGGAAAGGCGGGGTCGGCGTTGCCGCTCGCGCCGACGGTCGCGATCACCTGACCCCGCTCGACCGTCTGCCCCTCGGCCAACCCACGGCGATATCCCTGCAAATGCCCGTAATAGAGCATCAGGCGGCCATCATGATTGCGCTGATAGGTGGTGAGGCCTCCGCGTTTAGACGCGAACAGCTTTTCGATCCGCCCGTCCATGGCTGCAACGACCGGGGTTCCGATCGGCGCCTGGATATCGATCGCGCGGTGAATTCGGCCTTCGGACCGGGTCTTGCTCCAGCTGTCGATCAGATCGGACGCCCTCATCCCCTCGACAGGGATGACGACCAGTCCGGATATTGTTGCAGCTACGCTTGTCGCGGCGAAGGCGGCCGCTGCGAAAAACCGGTGGGCGCCCGCCCGCTTCACCCCGCCAGCAGCTTGTCGAACGCGCGTACTGCCGCCGCCGTGCCCACCGGATGCCCCCAGACGCCGTTCGACACCGCGAGGAAATCCGCGCCTGCTTCGACCAGTATCCGCGCATTGTCCGTCGTGATTCCGCCGATCGCAACGCAGGGCAGCTCGAACATGCCTTGCCACCATTCCAGAATCTCGGGGTCCGCGTGATGTTCGACGGTCTTGGTGTTGGTCGGGAAAAAAGCGCCGAATGCAACATAGTCCGCCCCGGCCTCCCCCGCTTCCATCGCGAGATGGCGGCTGCTGTGGCAGGTTACGCCAATCTGGGCTTCCGGTCCCAAAATGCGCCGTGCTTCCCTGGGATCGCCATCATCCTGTCCGAGATGGACGCCATCGGCGCCCAGACGTTTGGCGAGCGCGACGTCGTCGTTCACGATGAAGGCCACGTCGTGCGTCGTGCAAATCGCCTGGAGCGGTTCGGCGAGCCGCGCGGCCTCATGCTGGTCGAGCCCTTTGACCCGAAACTGGAACGCCGCGACGGGACCGGCGCTGAGCGCCTCCTCCAGACGGGCAGGAAAGTCGCCGCCGACGTCGAGCGGCGAAATCAGGTAAAGTTGGCAGGTCGGTGTTTTCATGGCGCGTTCATAGCGAGGCCGCCAGATGCGAGCAAATGCAGAAGATCATCCGCCTGACGGCGATCGCCCTCCCCGCCGCCCTCGCCCTGTCGGCCTGCGCCACGACGCGCGGCGCCCCGCTTCCCGACGGCGGTGACGTCGCTCTGGGCCAGCGAGCCTATGTCGATGGTCCGCTCGTCCAGCCCGTCGAAATTCTCGAGGACAGCCGCTGCCCGATGAACGCGCGGTGCGTCTGGGCGGGGCGTGTACGGGTGAAAATGCTGTGGCATCGCCCCAATGGCGAAAAACAGCCGTTCGAAGTCATATTGGGCGAGCCCGCGCGGCTGGCCGACGGCACGATCACGCTCGAATCGGTGCGCCCCGAAAAGCGGACCGATTTGACGATCAAGCCGCAGGACTATCGTTTCTCGTTCCGCTTTGCCGGCGGGATCTAGCGCACCCGCGCCAGTACGAACCCATCCCAGCCCTTGCCGCCGACCGTCTGGATGGCGGTGGCGTCGAGGCGCGGGTCGGCGTGCAGCGCGTCGAACAGCGCGCGCGTCCCGACGATGCGTTCGTCGTCGCTGCCCGCATCCAGAACACCGCCTTCGCGGACGACATTATCGACAATGATGGTCGTGCCGGAGTGGCCCAGCCGGATCGCTTCGGCGACATAGAGGCTGTTGCTCTGCTTGTCGGCGTCGATGAAGACGAAGTCGAATGTTTCGCCGGTCATCGCGGCCAGCGAGTCCGATGCCGGGCCGACGCGGATATCGACCTTGTCGCCGAAACCGGCGCGGTCGAGATTGGCACGCGCGACCTTGGCATGATGTTCGTCGAGTTCCAGCGTGACCAGTCGACCGCTATCGGGCAATGCGCGGGCGAGCCAGACGGTCGAATAGCCGCCGAGCGTGCCGATTTCGAGGATATGCTTCGCGCCGGCGACCTGTGCGAGCAGGAACAGCATCTTTCCCTGCGCGGCCGAAACGTCGATCGGCGGCAGGCCCTGGGCGGCATTATTTGCGAGAATGGTGGCAAGCGCGTCGTCGTCGCCGAGCAATTTGCCGGCGATATAGTCATCGACGACTTGCCACCTCTCTCCCATCACTTCAGGCCACGGAGGCCGCGTGAATTTCGTTGATCGCGCCGCGAAGCGAGGCGTTGAACTCTTCGTCGCTCATCTGGTGGCGGAGGTCTTCCAGCAGCGCGCGGCTGAAGCTCGCGATGATGCCCGGATTCTTCGCCAGTTCGACGCAGGCCTCGGGACGCGCAAAGCCGCCCGACAGCGCGACGACGCGCAATACCTTTGGATGGTCGACGAGCGGCTGGAACAGGCCGGCTTCGGTCGGCAGCGACAGCTTCAGCATGACAGGTGCGCCGGTCCAAGCGTCGAGCGCCGCGAGCGCTTCCTTGAGCAACAGCCGGTCGGCGGCGTCGCGCTCGGCGCTCTTGATGTTCACCTCGGGTTCGATGATCGGCACCAGTCCGTGCGCCGCGATGCGCTTCGCTTCGGCGAACTGCTGTTCGACGATCGCCTTCACGCCTGCCGGATTGGCAAGGTTGACGACGCTGCGCATCTTGGTGCCGAACACGCCCTTCGCGACCGCGCGCTCGCACAGATCATCGAGGCCGGGGTTGGGCTTCATCAGCTGGACGCCGTCGGCCTCGTCCTCGAGGCCTTTGTCGACCTTCAGGAACGGAACGACGCCGCGTTCCCACAATAGCGTCGGAACCGGCTTGCCGTCGGCCGCGCCGTCCATCGTGCGCTCGAACAGAATCGCACCGATCACCCTGTCTCTTATACACATCTCCGAGCCCACGAGACACTGAGCGATC
>CAUUIU010000353.1:0-3783 GCA_963545025.1 uncultured Sphingopyxis sp.
ACACTTCTAGCTTCGTCGGCAGCGTCAGATGTGTATAAGAGACAGGGGAACGATCGACCGCAACGTCGATCCTGCGATGGCAAATCTGCGCGACACGCTGAAATCGGCGAATGCGTCGATGGCGACGCTGGAAGCCGCGATCAGCGACGCGCGGCCGGGTCTCAAGACCTTCAGCGAGACGACCATCCCCGAAGCCAATGCGCTGATCCGCGATCTGCGCCGCACGTCCGCATCGCTGTCCAGCCTGACCGACAAGCTCGACCAGCAGGGCGCGGGCGCGGTGCTCGGCGGCAGCAAGCTGCCCGATTACAAGGAATGAGGATGCCGACCATGATGCGAAACTTCCGCGCACCGCTGCTGACTGTTGTTGCCGCCGTGACGCTCTCGGGCTGCATCGGGCTCGGCGGCAAGACACCGCCGTTCCTGCTGACGCTCGATCCCGATGCGGCGCCCGCCGCCGGCAGCGCACGCACCGCAGCAGAGGCGGCAACGCTGACAATCCTGATCCCGACCGCACCGCAAAAGCTGCGCACAACGCGCATTCCGGTGCAACAGGACGACGCCAGCGTCACCTATGTGAAGGATGCGCAGTGGGTCGAAGCCCCGTCGCGGCTGTTCCAGCGGCTGGTGTCCGAAACCGTCGCCGCGCGCACTTCGCGCGTCGTGCTCGACGAAGGGCAATATCTGACTGCACCCGGCGAACAACTCGCGGGCCAGCTGATGGAATTCGGTGTCGACGCGCGCAGCAACGAGGCTGTCGTCGTGTTTCAGGCGATGCTGGTTTCGGCCGGTGGCAAGAGCGTCACCCAGCGCCGATTTGAAGTGCGGGAGGCGATCGGCGGCAAGGTCGAGGCCAAACCCGTGGGCGAAGCGCTGACCCGCGCGGCAAACAAGGTTGCCGTCGACGTCGCGGGATGGCTGGGCGGTTAAAGCCTTCCCTCGCCAGTACGGATTTTGATTACCTGCGGGGTAATCGCTAGGCTTCCGCGGTGCCGATAAAGTTCCCCCCATCGAACGACGGGAGGAACGGATGAACCGACGCCAAATCATGACGCTTGCGAGCCTGGGCACTGCGGGTGCGCTGCTCGGGCAGACGCCCGCTCGCGCCGCTCCGCCGGCGCCCGCAATATCGGCAGGTCGCGTCGTTACAACCAAAGACGGGAGCGCGCTCTTTGTCCGCGACTGGGGCGCGGGCAAACCCGTGCTCTTTCTTTCGGGTTGGGCACTGCCCTCGGACTTCTGGGGCTATCAGATGCTCGCGCTGGCGCAAGAAGGCTATCGGGCGATCGCCTACGACCGGCGTGGGCATGGACGGTCGACCGATCCGGGTCGTGGCTACGATCATGATACGCTCGCGGACGATCTCGCCGCGATCATCGACGGGTTGAGCCTCGAGGGCGTCACTGTTGTGGCGCACTCGATGGGCGGTACCGAGGTTGCGCGCTACTTCGCGCGCCATGCCGGGCGCGGGATCGCGCGCGTCGTACTCGTCGGCACGATCACGCCCTGCCTGATGAAGCGTCCCGACAATCCCGCCGGCATCGATCCGGCGATGCTGGCACCGGGTGCGGCGCTGCTGGCACGCGACTTCCCGGCGTGGATCGCGGCGAACACCAAGCCCTTCTTCACGCCCGACACGTCACCCGCGATGATCGCCTGGGGGCAGACCATGATGATGTCGACTTCGCTACTCGCCGCCGCGCAGCTCGCACGAGCGAATTTCGCGACCGACTTCCGGCCCGACGTCCGGCGCATCGCCGTGCCGGCGCTGGTGATCCATGGCGATCGCGATGCCTCGGCGCCGCTGGCGCTCACCGCGCAGGCGACGGTGGCGCTGCTGCCCGACGCAAAACTCAGCGTCTATGAAGGCGCTCCGCACGGCTTGCCGCTCACGCACGTCGAGCGGCTCAATGCCGACCTGCTTGCCTTTCTTGCCAACGGCTGAAGCGCAGGCTCAGCCGAGCAGGCTTTTCGACGCCTGCTCGGTCACGTCGCGCGACAGTCCCGGCTGCGCGAGGATGCGCTCCAGCTCGGCGCGCATCATCGCCGCGCGCGCGTCGTCGAAGCGTTTCCAACGGCCGAGCGGCGGGATCATCCGCGCCGATGTCTGCGGGTTCTTCGGATCGAGCGCGATGACGAGATCGGCGATCAACTTGTAACCCGCGCCGTCGGCCTGATGGAACGCCGCCTGGTTACCGGTGAGCGCGCCATAGAGCGAGCGCACGCGGTTGGGGTTCGCGAGCGTGAAATCGGGATGCCGCGACAGGTCGCGCACCGAATCGACCGTGTCGGGACGTAGTGACCAAGCCTGCACCTGGAACCATTTGTCGAGCACAAGCGGATTGTCGCGATAACGCTGGTAGAAGATGTCGAGCGCGTGCGCGCGTTCGTCACTGTCGCCGTGCGCAAGCGTCGCCAGCGCGGCCTGCCGTTCGGTCATGCCGTCGGCGTCGGAAAATATCTTGAACGCTAGCGCGGGTACGTCGTCGATGCCCGTCGCCGCGAGATAGGCGAGCGCGACACCGCGAAGCCGGCGGCCGCCCTTCGCCTTTCGCGACAGGATCGCCGCGGGCGGCGCGACCTCGGCCAGGATCGCGCGCCATTCGCCCTCGATCGCGCGGCCGATCGCGGCCTGTAGTGCCGACCGTTCGCGACGGATCGCGTCGGGATCGACCGTGACCATCTGGTCGCCGATAAAGGCTTCGCTGGGAAGCAGTACCGCCTCGGCAACGAAGGCGGGGTCGCTGCTGCGTCCGCCGAGCGTCTGCCCAACCGCATCGATCACGGCCTGCGGATCGGCCTGTTTGCCCGAAACCGAGGCGACGAGCGTGTCGAGCATCAATTGCTGCAACGCCTCATAGCGTGCGAACGGATCGTCGTCATGCGCCGCGAGCCAGGCGAGTTCGCCCGGCGCGCGATCAAAATCGACGATGACCGGTGCCGAGAAGCCGCGGTTGACCGACAGCGCCGGTCGTGCCGCGAATTTGCCGAGCGGGATGCGCTGCTGCGCGCCCGTCAGCGTCACCAGCGTGTCGGGCAGCGCCCCGCTGCCGCCGTCCATCGCGAAGGCGGCAAGACGCAGCGGCATCATCATCGGCGCCTTGTCGGGCTGGCCAGGCGTCGGCGGCACCGTCTGCGCGACGTCGAGCGCCCATATGTCGCCGTCCTGCGCCAGCGACAGCGACAGGCGCGGCGTCCCGGCCTGTTCGTACCAGCGGCGGAACTGCTTGAGGTCGATATCGCCGCCTTCCTCGATCGCGCGGACGAAATCCTCGCACGTCGCGGCTTCGCCGTCGTGGCGGTCGAAATAAAGATCAGTGCCCTTGCGGAAGCGGTCGGTTCCGAGCAGCGTCGCCATCATGCGGATGATTTCGGCGCCCTTGTTATAGACGGTCGCCGTGTAGAAGTTCGAGATTTCCTGATAGCTGTCAGGCCGGATCGGATGCGCAAGCGGTCCCGCATCCTCGGGGAACTGCGCGGCGCGGAGCAGGCGGACGTCCTCGATCCTCTTGACCGGCGGCGATCCCATGTCGGCCGAAAAGCTCTGATCACGAAAGACGGTGAAGCCTTCTTTCAGACTCAGCTGGAACCAGTCGCGGCAGGTGACGCGGTTGCCCGACCAGTTGTGGAAATATTCGTGCGCGACGACGCCCTCGACACCGTCATAGTCGAGGTCGGTCGCGGTGTCGGGGTCGGCGAGGATGTAGCGCGTGTTGAAGACGTTGAGCCCCTTGTTCTCCATCGCCCCCATGTTGAAATCGCTGACCGCAACGATGTTGAACA
>CAUUIU010000354.1:0-3775 GCA_963545025.1 uncultured Sphingopyxis sp.
GAAGTGACGCATCGACCCGTTCAGCCATGCTGAACGGAATGGCGATGGGCCATCCCCGCGAAGGCGGGAGCCTGGGGGGCGGCCGCGTGCCGCCCTTTTTCGTGGGCGCGTGAATGGCGGCTTTGGGTGGAAAGCGGTCGTTTAATTAAACCGTCGCCCCCGCGAAGGCGAGCGGCCTTACCCGACCTCGCCTGCGCGGGAGCGACGGCTAGTTCCGGTCGATTTCTACCCAAAGAGCCCCTAAGCAATTGCATATCGCGCCCGGAACGCTTAACCCGCGCCCATCGACCGACAGAGTCACGAAACGGGGCTGATATGGCTGGCAATGAACCGAGCGGCAGGCCGCTCTCACCGCATTTGCAGGTGTATAAATGGGCCCCTTCAATGGCCCTTTCAATCTTTCACCGCGCCACCGGCGACGGCATGGCGATCGCCGGGGGATTGATGTTCCTCTGGTGGCTGGGTGCGATCGCATCGGGTCCCGATGCCTATGCCGCCTTCGTCGCCTGTGTCTGGCACGATCCCGAAGCCGGCACCTTTCACATGATCACCAACTTCCTGGGCAAGGTCGTGCTGGTCGGATTGACCTGGGCCTTTTTCCAGCATCTCTTCTCGGGCCTTCGCCACTTCGTGCTCGACACCGGCGCGGGCTATGAGCTCAAGACCAACAAGCTCTGGTCGATCCTCGTTTTCGTCGGCGCGATCTTCGCGACAGCAATGGTCTGGCTCTATATCTTTGCGGAGGCGCTCAATGGGTAACGGAACGCGTCTCGGCCGCGTGCGCGGGCTCGGCTCGGCACAGCATGGCTCGCATCACTGGTTGCAGCAGCGGATGACCGCGCTTGGCAACGTCCTGCTCGTCACCTGGTTCGTCGTCTCGCTGATCCGTCTGCCGCTTGGCGACCATGGCGCGGTGCTGCGTTGGGCGTCGAACCCGACGGTCGCGCTGCTGCTGATCCTGATGGTCGGCAACGTCTTCTGGCATCTGCGCCTCGGGCTGCAGGTGATGATCGAGGATTATGTCCATGGCGAAGCGGCGCGTCTGCTGTCGCTCGTCCTGCTCAACTTCTATGCGGTCGGCGGCGCGGCGTACGGAATCTTCACCATCGCGCGCATCGCCTTTTCGGGAGGGGCCGCGGCATGAGCGACGCCTACAAGATTATCGACCATGTCTATGACACCGTCGTCGTCGGCGCTGGCGGCTCGGGCCTGCGCGCCACGATGGGCAGCGCTGAAGCAGGGCTCAAGACCGCCTGCATCACCAAGGTGTTCCCGACGCGCAGCCACACCGTCGCGGCGCAGGGCGGCATCGCCGCCAGCCTCGGCAACAATTCGCCCGACCATTGGCAATGGCATATGTACGACACCGTCAAGGGTTCCGACTGGCTCGGCGACCAGGACGCGATCGAATATATGGTGCGCGAGGCGCCGAACGCGGTGTACGAGCTCGAGCATGCCGGCGTGCCGTTCAGCCGCAACGCCGACGGCACCATCTATCAGCGCCCCTTCGGCGGCCATATGCAGAATATGGGCGAAGGTCCGCCGGTGCAGCGCACTGCCGCCGCCGCCGACCGCACCGGCCATGCGATGCTGCACGCGCTCTATCAGCAGTCGCTGAAATATGACGCCGACTTCTTCATCGAATATTTCGCGCTCGACCTGATCATGGAAAATGGCGCGTGCCGCGGCGTCATCGCGCTGTGCCTCGAGGATGGCAGCATCCACCGCTTCCGCAGCCAGGCCGTCGTCCTTGCGACCGGCGGTTACGGCCGCTGCTATTTCACCGCGACCTCGGCGCACACCTGCACCGGCGATGGCGGCGGCATGGTGCTGCGCGCCGGCCTGCCGCTGCAGGATATGGAATTCGTCCAGTTCCACCCGACCGGTATCTATGGCGCCGGCGTCCTCATCACGGAGGGTGCGCGCGGCGAGGGCGGCTATCTGACCAACTCCGAAGGCGAGCGGTTCATGGAACGCTATGCCCCGTCGGCGAAGGATCTGGCGTCGCGCGACGTCGTCTCGCGCTCAATGGCGCTCGAAATCCGCGAAGGCCGCGGCGTCGGGCCGCATGCCGACCATATCTATCTGCACCTCGATCATATCGACCCTGCGGTGCTTCACGAACGCCTTCCGGGTATCACCGAAAGCGGCAAGATCTTCGCGGGTGTCGACCTGACGCGCCAGCCGCTCCCGGTCGTTCCGACGGTTCATTACAATATGGGTGGCATCCCATGTAACTATCATGGCGAAGTCGTCACGCTGAAGGACGGCAATCCCGATACCGTCGTCCCCGGCCTGTTCGCGGTCGGCGAGGCCGCCTGCGTGTCGGTCCATGGTGCGAACCGTCTGGGCTCAAACAGCCTGATCGATCTCGTCGTGTTCGGCCGCGCAACGGGGCATCGCCTCAAGGAAATCCTGACTCCCGGCGCGGCGCAGGCGCCGCTGCCCAAGGACAGCGCCGACCTCGCGCTCGCGCGCCTCGATCATTTCCGCAACGCCAAGGGCGGCTCGCCGACTGCGGATATCCGGACCGAGATGCAGCGCGCCATGTCGGCGCACGCCGCGGTGTTCCGCACCGACGAGTTGATGGCCGAGGGCAAGGAAAAGCTGACCAAAACCTATGCGCGGATGAACGACATCGGCGTCACCGACCGCAGCCTGATCTGGAACACCGACCTCATCGAAACGCTGGAGCTCGACAATCTGATCAGCCAGGCGACGGTGACGATGCACTCGGCGTTCAACCGCAAGGAAAGCCGCGGCGCCCATGCGCACGAGGATTTTCCCAACCGCGACGACAAGACGTGGATGAAGCACAGCATCGGCTGGTTCGATGGCTGGGGCGGCAAGGGCGGCGGCGTCCGCCTCGATTACCGCCCGGTCCACGAATATACGCTGTCCGACGACGCCGAGTATATCAAGCCGAAGGCGCGTGTTTACTGAGGTCGGGTTTGACGGAGCTGCGGTTCACCGCGGCTCCGGTCACGCTCCGGAGATCAGCGCCAATTGCCGAAAATGCTGTGGAGCGGGTTGATGTCGCTGAACGGCTGTTCGACGTCCTGGCCCATCAGATAGAGTTTGTAGCAGGCGATGGCGAAGAACATCACCGCGATCGTCCACACGATGATCGTCTTGATGATGATCCAGCGCTTCTCTTCGTAGGCGGCCCTGGCACGCGCCTTATGGTCGATGCCCAGCTCGCCCTCGAACTCGGCGACAAGCTGCGCACGCCGGGTGCGTGAGATATTCGCCAGGCTGACGGCCTGCGAATCAGGGGTCGAACGGCGACTCGCCATTGCTTATACCTTGGGTCCCTACAGTCCTGCATCCCGCCATAGGGGGCAGCCACTGATAAAGGGTTAACCCGAAGGTCGGAATGCGGTCAGCCGAGCGCGGCTCCGACCGATTTTTTCGGCCCCGACGACGCGAGCGCAAAGTATCGGTTGGCGCGGGGTCGGGGCCGATATTTCAGACGGTAACGACCAGCTTGCCGAACGCGCTGCGGTCGCCGAGCTTGGCGATCGCCTTGCCGCCATCCGCAAGAGCAAAGCTTTCGGTGACCCGCGGCTTGATCTTGCCCTGTTCCCACAGCTGGAACAGCCGCGCGATATTGGCGCGGTTGCGGGCGGGCTCGCGCATCACGAATGCGCCCCAGAAGACGCCCGCAACGTCGCAGCTCTTGAGCAGGGTCAGGTTGAGCGGCAGGCGCGGGATGCCGGCGGGGAAGCCTGTCTCTTATACACATCTCCGAGCCCACGAGACACTGAGCGATCTC
>CAUUIU010000355.1:0-3757 GCA_963545025.1 uncultured Sphingopyxis sp.
GGCAGCGTCAGATGTGTATAAGAGACAGGGACACGCCGTTCGCCGCGCGCGAGAATATTCTGCTGGATGCGGGTGGCGACCGGCGTCGCGGCGACCGTGTCGATACGGGGAGAGATGTTCATGGGGGCCTTTCGTCGGTAGCTGTCACACCTGTGTCAGCCAGACGTCACGCATCTGTCATAGTCGGAACGGGCCGCTGAGGGAAGAGCCGGGCGGCGAGGGAGCGACGCTTGGCGTCGAATTGCGCGCGATTTGCGGCGCGCTGGGGTGATTCGTCGGACCTAGTCGCGCCAGGGTCCGATTTCGCCGACCTCGCCGATATCGCGGTAACGCACCGCATCGTCGACCCAGGCGACTTCCCACATCGGCGCCGGGCGCGCCCATTCGCCGATCACGAACAGCGGAATTCTTTGTGCCGCGACAAAGGCCAGGTCATCGGCGGTCGGGCCGGGAACGACGGTTTCATATTTCTGGTGGATGCGCACGATCGCGAGCACGCCTTTGGGCGGGGCGGGCAGCGATTGGCGCGCGGGAAAGCCGATACTGCCGCCGATCGCGGGATAGCCCTTGTCGTCGCGCGCCAGCAGCAGCAGCTTGTCGGCGGTGCCATAGGGGCCACTCACCGGGCGCCCGACGACCTTGCGGCCCTCGATCGCGGCGAATTCGCGAATGTCGGTGTCGGCGATGGGCGCAACCTGCGCTGGGGCAATGATATTCGTGCCGACGGATACATCGCTGGCATATGCAGTGGTCGCCGCTCCTGCACATATCGTGACCATCGTCGCAGATAATATTTTGATTAAATTCACTTTATGAGCCACTCATTCAGCTTTCCGGATTTTCGGAAGTCGATTTTCCCCTTTTTCCTAAGCTGCTGCGCGGCCCATCGCATATCATATTGCCATGAATAGAAATGGTCGCCGGCTGCTTTGAGGTCCGTTTCGTGATTCATCCAAATATTTTTGGCAACATCGGCGATCGTCCCGCGCCCGCCAAGTTGGTCGAGGGCTTCCCAGACCCAGCTCTGCAACCTTTCTCTGTAGGTCATCAGTTTTCTCCTAGTGCGCTTCGCCCCAGCTCTTGCCGGTGCCGATCTCGACCTCGAGTGGGACCGAGAGCTTGAGCACGGGTTCGGCGGCGTTTGCCATCACGCCGCGGATGATTTCGCCCGCCGCGGCGGCCTTGCCCTCGGGCGCCTCGAACACCAGTTCGTCATGGACCTGGAGCAGCATCCGGACTTCGGAGAGGCCGGCGTCGGCCAGCGCCCCCGGCATGCGCGCCATCGCGCGCTTGATCAGGTCGGCGCTGGTGCCCTGAATGGGGGCGTTGATCGCGGCGCGTTCGCTGCCCGCGCGCTCATTCTGGCTTGCCGCCTTGAGACGCGGGAACCAGGTCTTCCGGCCGAACAGGGTCTCGGTATAACCCGTCGCGCGTGCGCGCTCGAGTGTGTCGGTGATATAGTCGGAAATGCCCGGGAAGCGCTCGAAATAGCGCGCGATCAGCGCCTGCGCCTCGTCGGGGGTGACTTCGAGCCGGCCCGCGAGACCCCAGCGCGAAATGCCATAGAGGATCGAGAAATTGACCGTTTTCGCCTTGCCGCGCGTATCGCGATTGACCTCGCCGAACAGTTCGATCGCGGTCGCGCTGTGGATATCCTGCCCCTGCGCGAAGGCTTCCTTGAGCTCGGGCACGTCGGCCATGTGCGCCGCGAGCCTGAGCTCAATCTGGCTATAGTCGGCGGCGAGGATCACATGGCCCGGCGCCGCGATAAAGGCGTCGCGGATCTGGCGCCCGGTCTCTGTGCGGATCGGGATGTTCTGGAGATTGGGGTCGGTCGACGACAGCCGCCCGGTCTGTGCGCCGACGAGGCTGTAGCTGGTGTGGACGCGGCCGGTCTTGGCATTGATCTGTTGCTGCAACGCGTCGGTATAGGTCGACTTGAGCTTGGCAAGCTGGCGCCACTCCAAAATCTTGCGCGCGATCGGCACGCCATCGCGTTCGAGCCTTTCGAGTTCGCTCTGGTCGGTCGACCAGTCGCCCGATTTGCCCTTTCGGCCGCCCTTGAGGCCGAGCTTGTCGAACAATATTTCGCCGAGCTGCTTCGGACTGCCGATGGTGAAGGGCTGGCCCGCGAGTTCGTGAATCTCGCCTTCCATGCGCAGCATGTCGGTTGCGAATTCGCCCGACAGCTTCGCCAGATAGTCGCGGTTGACCATGATGCCGGCGCGTTCCATGCCTTCGACGATCGCCGCCAGCGGCCGGTCGACCATCTCGTACACGCGCGTTCCGCCCTCGATTGGCAGACGCAGCTTGAGCAGCTTCCACAGCCGCAGCGCGACGTCGGCATCCTCGGCCGCATATTCGGTCGCGCGGTCGAGCTGGACCTCGGCAAAGCTGATCTGCGATTTGCCGGTGCCGCACATTTCCTTGAACGTCAGGCAGGTGTGATCGAGGTGGAGTTTCGCCAGCTCGTCGAGCCCATGCTGATGCTTGCCGGCGTCGAGCGCGAAGCTCATCACCAGCGTGTCGTCATAGGGCGCGATCGTCACGCCGTGCTGGGCGAGCACGCCGATGTCATATTTCAGATTATGCCCGACCTTGAGCACGGCGTCGTCGGCGAACAGCGCGCCGATCCGCGCGAGCGCGACGTCCATCGCAATCTGGTCGGGCTTTTCGGCGAACATGTCGGTGCCGCCATGGCCGAGCGGAATGTAACAGGCGCGGCCCGGCGCGGTCGCCATGCTGACCCCGACGAGGCGGCCGGTGACGCTGTCGAGGCTGGCGGTTTCGGTATCGACCGCGACGACATGCGCGGCGCGCGCCTCGGCAATCCAGCGGTCGAGCGCCTCGACCGTCGTGACGGTTTCGTAAAGCGAGCGGTCGATCGCGGGCATCGACGGCAGCGCCGGGGTCGACGGTCCGGCGGGCGCCGCGACGGGCGCCGCGCTGGCGCGCGGCAGGGTCGGCGGCCCGCCGGGGGTCGCGCCGAGATCGAGCTTGGCCGCGAGCGAGCGGAAGCCATGTTCGTCGAGGAACAGCTTGAGCGGTTCGGGCGGAATCGCGCCGAGCTTCAGCGTATCGAGGGCGTCGGGAAGCGGCGTATCGCGCTTCAGTTCGACCAGCACGCGCGACAGTTCGGCCATCGCGCGATGCTCGATCAGATTGTCGCGCAGCTTGCTCGGCTTCATGCCCTCCGCCCCGTCGAGCGCAGCGGTCAGATTGCCATATTCCTGGATCAGCTTGGTCGCGGTCTTCGGCCCGACGCCGCGCACGCCGGGGACATTGTCGACGCTGTCGCCCATCAGCGCGAGCACATCACCCACCAGATCGGGGGTGACGCCGAATTTCTCGTTCACCGCGTCGAGCCCGAGCCGGACATTCTTCATCGTGTCGAGCATGTCGACCTGCGGCGCGTCGCCTTCCGGCTCGCGGATCAGCTGCATCAGAACCTTGTCCGACGAGACGATGGTGACATCCCACCCCGCCGCGACCGCCGCTTCGGTATAGGCTGCGATCAGATCGTCGGCTTCGAAACCTTCGAGCTCGATGCACGGCAGCGAAAAGGCGCGTGTCGCGTGGCGGATCAGCGGGAATTGCGGGCGCAGATCCTCGGGCGGTTCGGGCCGGTTCGCCTTGTACTGGTCGTAAATTTCGTTGCGGAATGACTGGCTCGAATGATCGAGGATCACCGCCAGGTGCGTCGGCCCGTCGGCGTCGTGCAAATCCTTCGCGAGCTTCCATAGCATCGTCGTATAGC
>CAUUIU010000356.1:0-3742 GCA_963545025.1 uncultured Sphingopyxis sp.
GACAGCTGCACGGTCCATGACCGCAGCGACGCCGCCGCCCGGCGCCGCGACAATCTCGAAATGCTGCTCACCGCGGCGCTTGATCATCGCGTCGAAACGATCTGGATCGCGCGTGATCTCGGCTATCGCGGGGGGCGGCGTACGGGCGTACCGCTGACCGACGAAATTCACCTCGGACATGCCGGTACGCTGATGGGCGGCATCGCATTCGAACGTGCGACGCAGGGACCCGCCGTGGCGGAGCGCACCGCGGCGATCGTCTGGCGTGTGCTAGAGCGGATCGGTCAGCCTGTCATGCTCTGGAACGTTTTCCCGTTCCATCCCCATGAAGCGGATGATCCGATGTCGAACCGATGCCACACGCGAAGCGAGCGCGAGGCGACCTGGCCGATATTGCAAGCCCTCGTGTCAATGATCCGGCCCCGCCAGATCGTCGCGATCGGGCGCGACGCTCACCTGGCGCTGGACGGTCTCGACATTCCGACCACCGCGGTCCGCCATCCGAGCTACGGCGGGCAGCGCGAGTTCATCGAGGGCATGTTCAGCCTGTACGGTGTCGCGGATGACAACGATGAGCCGCTAGAACTGCCGTTGGGCGCGCCTCACGCCGCAGCACGGAGATGTGCGCTCGCCTGATCGCAGCGTTCAAAGAGTTGCTTAAGATCGCCGCGGTTCCAGTTGGCGGTGTCGACCGTGGCGTTGGTCGAGACGATCGTGAGCGGACCCAGCGCGACCCCGCCTTCCTTGGCGATGAATTCGAGCAGACGGCCGAGGCCGATCAGATTGCCGAGCAGTTTTTCGATATAGTAGTGATTGCGGTAGAGCGCGGTCATGCCGAGGCGACGATCGTCGCCCTTGCCGATCAGCTTGAGACTGGCAAAGCTCAGGCACTGACCGCCGTAGGGCGAGTCATTCACGTCGCGGGCGGGGTCGAAGATCAGCAGTTCGAATTTGTTGAGCGCTCGGACGTTCGGGTTGCGCAGGCGCTCGACGATGCCCCAGATTTGATTGATTGGCTGGCCGTCGGCGCGGGGCAATTCCATCATCCGTTCGAAATAATAGCCCGACCAAGCGCCCGACCTCCGGACCTTCGGCAGCACGTTGTCGCGAAACCGGTCGAAGAATTGCGGCGCGCCGTAGCGCCTGTACAGCGCTGCCGGAAAAATCGTGTTGGCGACCGTCTCGATGGGCTTCTTGCCATGGCCCGAAAGGAAGGCATCGACTTCCGCCACGACGGGATCGGCGAGTGTTGCGCGCGCAGTCGGCTCGGCCACGGAGATGACGACATTCTGCGCCTGGTGTCCGGTGGCGAGGTCGACGAGCCGGACCGCCTCGCGCCAGCCAGCAACGCAGTCAGGCTGCGGCGGTATGGGAAGATACATCGACTTCCTCCGTCAAATTTGCCGTGGCGAAAAGGCGCGGCGCTAGAAAGCGCTCAGTAAGCCAGGCGTGGCCTTCCAAGCCCCAACCTGGTCCCCAGCTGTTGCGGATGAGAATGGCCGGGGTGCCGTCCACGGTTCCATGCCCGACCGCGACGACCGCGTGCCGTTGCGCTGGCTCGGGGAGTTCGTCGTTCGCCGGATCGACGACGCCATCACCGCGCGGCTGGAAGAAAGACCGTGACAGCATCGTCAGCATGAGCACCGGCGTGTCACGATCCAGCGCGGCAAGGATGGATGACAGGTCGGTTCCATCCCTCTGTCCGTTGCGGCCATAGAGCGGGCCAACGGTCGCCGGCGGCGTCCACAGTCGATGATCGGCTGGAACCGCTGCCAGATACGGCCAGCCTTTCTCGTCGGGTTGGCCATCGAGCCGTAGCGCGTCCAGCATTGTGGATAGCAGTGCGCCGCTCGTCGGCGGTCTGCCCGCCCGTTTCTGCGCGGCATAAAAGGCGAATTCACACGACAGCGGTGCCCAGCCGTCGCGAAGCCCGGCGTGGGTGTCGCTCGCGGCGAATGCGAGGCATGTCGGCCGCGCGCCTTGATCGCGCGCAGGCCCGAACAGCGGCCGAAGGTCACGGACGATATCGATCATGGGGCGTCAGGCGGCCTCGAGCAGGTGCCGCCGTTCGGCGCGCGACAGGCCCGTCTGTTCCGGGCCGGTGAGGTCGAAATCGAGCGTCAGGCTGGTGAGGGCCGGCGCAGGCTGCCACGGCCGCCGCTCGTCGAGCGACATGCGGCCGCGCCGCGGCGCATCGGGCGCCGCGGTGACACGGCGGACAACGGGACCACCGATGCCATCGCCGTCGATTGCCTCACGCTCGTCGCGAACGACGGCGAAGCCGCTGGCGATCAGTTGGTCGAGATCCCAGAGATACCCACCGCCGCTATGTTCTTCGAGCCGCAGCACGAAAAGATCATTGCGACAGCCATCGATCCGCGAGCCGGCATCGCGCTCGGTCAGCAGCCAGACGTCGCCGCGATAGTTGTCGGGCCGATAGTCCTTGAGGAGATCGACCTTCAGGCTGCGCGGCTGCGTCCGGAGCAGGTCGGTCATCACCGATGGCGAAATCAGATTGTAGCGAACCAGGGTGCGGCACGTCGCCTCATAGCTGGCGCCGATCCGCAGCGAGAGCTGATAGACGACATTGGGGCGCCGGAAATGATCGATCTGCCATCCTTGTCGCGCGCTGTGCGCGAGCACCAGCCATTTCGGCATCATGAAGGCGATCGCAAAGGCGTCGGCTTCGGTTTCCTCGAAGTTGTTTCCCGGTTCGGGCGACATCGGCATCCGGCGCAGGATGCTCTCATCGTCGAGGCTCGGCTCGTGTCGCATCGAAAAATGCCCGAGTTCGTGCGCGGCCGTGAAGCGCTGGATGCTCATCGGTCGTTCCGTCGTGACGAGAACGCCAGGAGCAGGTGCGCTGAGATAGGCGCCGAGCAGGCCTTTCAGAGGACGAAGCAGCAAGGGTAGACCCACGGCATGGATCGCGCCGAAGACATCGACGCTGCCGCCTTGGGTCTCGATCAGTGCGCGCGTATCGAGTTCGCGATGCAGGCGGCCCGCTGCCATCGTACCAGCGCGAACCGCGCTCGCATAATCCGACGCCATCGATCAGCTCCGTTCGCCGCCAGACCGCGAGCGGAGATATTCGGCAAACCGGCTCAGCTCGGCCCGGTCCTCAGTCGACAAGGCCGCAACGCGTCGCGCCAGATGGGCGACATCGGCGGGAAGGCTCGCGGAGGCCTCGTCTTCGCCGGTAAAATAGGCCACCGACTGGCGGTAAAGACGGGCAAGCCGCGTCAGTTCGATCGCTTCAACGCGGCGCTGGCCATTCTCGATATCGGTAAGCGCGGTCCGGGGAATCTTGAGATAGGCAGCAACTTCTTCCTGCTTGAGGCCGAGATATTTCCGTGCTTCGCGCAGACGGTCGCCCAAGCGCCGCCGCTCCTGCTCGTCGCCTTCCTGGCGGAGTGCGAGATTGGTCATGGCTTCGACCCTTTCTTCTTAACCCAGACGCGTTCGATCTTAGGGAGGAGGTCGTCAATCGCCTTCTCGATCGAATTGTAGCCGCCGGTGCGGACGATGCTGTCGCGAAGCTCGATGTCGAGGACCTGCTCCACCGCGCAAAGCGTGTCGACCACGGACAAGGAGTCGAGTGGCACGGGCGCCTGGATGATCTTCGGGTTTTCCGGAGGCAGGGCAATTCCGCGCACCTGTGCCTCAGCCCTGGCCACTTGCAGCAGTTCGTCGACCAACGCCCTAATGGCGTCGGCTTTGGGAAACGCGGTTGCCGCGGGCT
>CAUUIU010000357.1:0-3733 GCA_963545025.1 uncultured Sphingopyxis sp.
TCTACACTTCTAGCTTCGTCGGCAGCGTCAGATGTGTATAAGAGACAGCGATTGCGAGCGCAGCGCCGGCCCAGCCGAGCCGCCGGTGCAGCGCCATATTCTCGCGTGATACGAGCGTCGGCTGAACGATCAGCAGCGCGAGCCAGGCGAGCATCGCGGCGCCGTGCAGATGCACCCAGAAGGGCGCCGCGATCGGATCGACGAAGCCCCGCAGCGCGAACTGCAGAAAACCAATGACGATGAAAACAGCGAGGCCGATCGCCATCCGCTGCCAGAAACGCTCGGCGCGTACCGCGCCCTCTGCCGTCGTCGCCATGCCTTACCCCCCAGTCGGCCGGAACCGCGGGAAGACTAGCGCAGCGCCGTCGGCCCGAAAAGCCCCCTAGCCTTCTGGCGTATCGGCGAAGCGCGCGGTCACTTTTGCATCGATCCCGGCTGCCTTCAACGGCATCGCAAAACTCTGCTCGACCGCAGTGCGCGCGGCGCCCTGCGCGAGCCGCATCGGGGTCGTGCCCTTGGCCTGCGCGATCAGCTCTTCCTGCGCGCGCTTGCGGTTCGCGGCGTCGAGGGTCTTTTCGGCGTCGGTCAAGGTCAGCAATATCTCGCCGTCGCGATATTCGCTGATTGCGTCGATATCGATCTCGGGTCCAGCAAGCCGCAGCGGCGGCAGGGTGACGGTGAGCGCGCCCGTCGCCGCGTCCCAGTCGAGGTCCGATTGTTTCAATTTGCCGAGATCGAGTTCGTAGCGGACGGTGCCCGGCATGATCAGCGTCTTCTTGGCGCTCAGCCCCAGCCGGCTCTGCGTCGAGGTAACAACAGCAACATAGCGCGCTGTGAAGGGCACGAGGACATTCTGTTCCTGCAACCCCTGCAGGCTCGCCGCGACGACGGTTTCGGGATCATAGCCGCGCTGCCAGTCCTGCCATGCCGACACCGCCCACCAGGCGGCGAGCGCCAGCAGAGCGGCGGCGGCGAGCAGGATCAGCCGTGGCAACAGGCGCGGCGCGGACGAGGAGGCGGGCGTAGTCATGGTGTCGTATAGTCCGAACAATCAGGCGCCGGCCGGTCCATTTCATAGCGCGACGTCGCGGGGTTGTAGCGCAGCGTGCGTTCATAGCTGCACGCGGGATCGGTCTCACGAACCAGATCGGCGGCGGTCAGCCGCAACTCGCTGTTGTCCTGCGAGCGCCGCGACGTGCGCGGATAGGCTGTCGCGACGCTGCGATAGGTCAGCACCGGCCATTCGCCGGCCTCGGCCGACCTTCCGGCAAGCGTGCCGGTGAAGCTGTATTCGTCATGGCACGCCTCGCGGCGGTCCTTGATGTCGGCTTCCGAGAAACAGGCGCGGATCATCAGCGAACTGTCCCAGACGACGTCGAGCACCTCGTCGCCAAGGCGCGTGCTCGATGGCGTCGTGTCGAGGCTGAGGAGGTGCAGCCGGCTACCCGAGCCGCCACCGCCCGAATACATCGCGCTCTGCGTCGCGATGACACCCATCAGATATTGGCGCGACTCCGGTGCCGCCCCTTCATGGGTCGGTACGGCGATCAGATGCGGCCACAGACTGAGAGTCTCGCCGTCGTTCGGAACGAAGGGCAGCGACAGGTCATTGGCTTCGCCCGATGGTGACGCGGCTTTCACCGATCCGCCCGCTTCGGCCACCGCCGGCAGGTCGAGGCACAGGCTCTTGTCGGGCAGGCATTGCCGCCCGCCCTCGCCCGCGACGAGCGCGATAACGATAGGATCGGGCACGGCCGGCGCCTGCGCGGCGGCAATCAGAAGCGGCAGCAGCATCTAGGCGAGCATCCATTCGTCGCCTTGCGCCCGGACGGCACCGCGCGATTGCAGGTCGATCAGGTGCGCGAGCACCGAGCGGCCGGCGGCACCGGTCAGCCGCGGGTCGAGCCCCTTGTACATATGCTTGACCATCTCGGGGATCACGCTTGTCCCCTTTTCAAGTTCCCGCAAAATCTGCCGCTCGCGCTGCTTGCGATGGCCGAGCATCCCGCGGACCAGTTGACGCGGCTTGGTCACCGCCGGACCGTGCGCCGGATAATAGACGCGATCCTGACGCTCATAGAGCTTCGAGAGGCTCGCCATATAGGCCGCCATGTCGCCGTCGGGCGGGCTGACGACGCTGGTCGACCAGGCCATGACATGATCGCCGGTGAACAGCGCGCCCGTTTCGACGAGGCCGAAGCACAGATGGTTCGACGTATGGCCGGGGGTAGCCACGGCCTCGATCGTCCAGCCGTCGCCCGAAATCCGTTCGCCGTCGGTCAGCACGCGGTCGGGCGCATAATCGGGATCGAAGGCGGAATCGGCGCGCGGGCCGTCATCGCGCAAAGCCAGCGGGGCGCAGCCGATGATCGGCGCCCCCGTGGCTTCCTTCAGCGGCGCGGCGGCGGGCGAATGATCGCGGTGGGTGTGGGTGCACAGGATCGCGGCGATGCGCTGCCCCTCTGTCGCGCGCAGGATCGCATCGACATGGCCGACGCCGTTGATGTCGGCGGGATCGCCGATGCTCAGCCCCGATCCGGTCGGGCCGGGGTCAATCACTGCAACATCGGTGCCCGCGCCGACGATCCAGGTCTGGGTGCCGGTGAAGGTATAGGGCGAGGGATTGGGCGCGAGCACGCGGCGCACCAGCGGTTCGTGCTGCTCGCACTCGCCGGCGCGGATGCTGTCGGGCCATGGCTTCGCTTCGCTCATGCACACCATGTGGCATCGCACACCGCGAAGGAAAAGGGAGCGGACGTGAAAAAGGGAGCGACATGGGCCACTCCCTTTCCCCGCCCCTGCCACCGACCCCACCGGGGAATGGAGGTCGGTGCCGAAGCTGTCAGGCTCAGTTGCCCGATTTCTCCGCTTCCGCGATCGCCTTGTCGAGATCGGCGGCGACCTTCTTGCGCATCTCGTCCGACAGACCGCGTGCCTTTTCCCCTTCGGCAAAGGCCTCGCGCGCCTTTTTCAGCGCCGTCAGGCGCGCAGCCTTACCTTCGGGCGTGTCGTTGCAGGCGAACATATAGACGCGGTTACGCTTGGTACCGTCAGTCTCGTCGCGGTTGACGATCGGCGCGGCTTTCTTGCCATCGTGGCACTTGCCCATGATCATCGTCTGGCCATGGTTGCTCCAGCTGCCGTGCGGCATCGCGGCCATGGGCGGCATCGGAGGCAGCGGCGCCATCACCGTGCGAATGCGTTCCTTGCGCTTGGCTTCCAGCTTGTCGGCGATCGCCTCGGCGCGGTCGCCGGTGATGCCCTGTTCCTTCAGCGTCGCGATGACATCGTCGCGCGACAGGCCTCCGGGAGTGCGAATTTCGATGCGGCGTGCCTTGTCCTTGCCATCGGCGGGGGCAAAGATCATCGCGGGGGCCTTGCCATCGCCTTCGCCGTCGCGGCGGATGACGATGCGGTGCACTTCGCGCTTCTTGCCGTCCTTGTCGGTCGCGCTGTCGTCGCTGTGCTCGGTAAAGACCATCACGCCGGGGGCGTCCGGCGCCACGGGCGGCAGCGGCGGTTCGGGCGGAGCCGGCGGTGCGGGCGGTTCCGCGATGTCGGCGGTCTGCGCCTTTGCCACTACGATCCCCGCGGGAACCAGCGTCGCGGTCGTCGCCAGCACCGCCAGCGTCGCCCCGCCGACGAGCAGCCGGCCGACCAGCCCGCGCTTCTTTGAAATATCCTGTCTGTCTCTTATACACATCTGACGCTGCCGACGAAGCTAGAAGTGTAG
>CAUUIU010000358.1:0-3718 GCA_963545025.1 uncultured Sphingopyxis sp.
GACAGTCTCATTCCCGAAGAGAATGAAAAGGACCTGGTCGAAATTCCGGCGAATATTACGAGCGGGCTGAAGATCATTCCGGTGAGTCACGTCGATCAAGTATTGGCAGAAGCACTCGCGAGTCCCGTCGAACCGATCGAGTGGACAGAGGCCGATGAACTGGCCACTTCGCCGCCGATTTCGCCCGCTGGCGACGCTGAAACGACGATTCGGCACTGATTGGGGCATATCTGGACGGTTCCAAGCAGTCTTTTCGTCGCAAAATCGTCATTTTAGGGGGTTTCGCGCCGTTTTTTGCTTTGACAAGGCGGGGCGAAAAAGCGTTAGTGGCGCGCCATGGCCACGACCATGAATCATTTATCCACAACCATAAACAGGGGTTCCTTAGGCATGAACAAACAAGACCTGATCGCCGCCGTCGCTGACTCGAGCGGCCTGACCAAGGGTGACGCGAGCAAGGCCGTCGAGGCCGTTTTCGACGCGATCACCGGTTCGCTGAAGAAGGGCGGCGAAGTCCGTCTCGTTGGCTTCGGCACCTTCGCGGTCAGCAAGCGCAAGGCATCGACCGGTCGCAACCCGCGCACCGGCGAAACGATGACCATCGCTGCGTCGAACCAGCCCAAGTTCAAGGCCGGCAAGGCCCTCAAGGACGCCGTCAACTAAGTTGGCCGGCACCTTCTGGTGAAAACATTTCGGGTCGCGGCGCAAGCTGCGGCCCGATTTGCATTTGGCCGATGATTTGTGCGTGAAGATTGAGCAAATGCCGTTGCAATCATCACCGCAGCGGCTATGGACGTCCGGCTTTCGGACGCCGGGCCTTCGGTCCGCACCCGGACGGGCGCGTAGCTCAGCGGTAGAGCACACCCTTCACACGGGTGGGGTCACAGGTTCAATCCCTGTCGCGCCCACCATGGCCTTCCCGGCCATGGCGGAAACCAGAACCGGGGCTGACCCGGCCATTCATCGCCTATTCAATGCCTCCGCGTTAGAGAAATGGCCATGATCCGTACATTGACCCTTTCCCTTGTTTCCGCCCTGCTGCTGACCGCCGGCATGCCCGCGGCCGCGCGCGGCGACCGCGACCAGGACAATCTGCGCGAGGCCGCGGCGCAGGGCCAGGTGATCCCGCTCAACAAGCTGGTCGCCGACGTCAAGTCGCGCCCTCCCTACAGCGGTATGACCTATCTCGGCGGGCCGCAGTTCGATGCCGGCCGCATGATCTATGCTCTGAAATTCATGGACGGCAGCCAGGTTGTCGTCGTCTATGTCGATGCCCGCAGCGGCCGGATCGTCGGCCGCAAACCCTGAACATCCCAATCTTCGACGTTTCATCGCAACCAGATTTTGCGATGCGCGTACGGACTTGTTACACAGTCGAACAGATCGGCCGGCACAGGCCGGTTCGCTGAGGAAAGGCGCCTGAATGCGGATTTTGATTGTCGAAGACGAACCCACGCTGGGGCCGCAGCTCAAGGCGACGCTCGAAGGGGCGGGTTATGCCGTCGATCTCGCGACCGATGGCGAGGACGGCCATTTCCTCGGCTCGACGGAAAATTACGACGCGGCGATCCTCGATCTCGGCCTACCCGAAATCGACGGACTCACCGTGCTCGACCGCTGGCGCCGCGAAAAGCGCAACTTTCCCGTGCTGGTGCTCACCGCGCGCGACAGCTGGTCCGACAAGGTCGCCGGGCTCGACGCTGGGGCCGACGATTATCTCGCCAAACCGTTCCAGACCGAGGAATTGATCGCACGCCTCCGTGCATTGATCCGCCGCGCCGCAGGCAACGCGTCGAGCGAACTGATCGCGGGCGATGTGCGTCTCGATACGCGCTCGGGCCGCGTCACGCTGGCGGGCGAACCGGTCAAGCTGACCGCGCAAGAATATAAATTGCTGTCGTACCTGCTCCATCACAAGGGCAAGGTCGTGTCGCGCACCGAGCTGATCGAACATATCTATGATCAGGATTTCGATCGCGATTCGAACACGATCGAGGTTTTTGTGACGCGCATCCGCAAGAAGCTGGGCGCCGACATCATCACCACCATCCGCGGTCTCGGTTACCAGCTCGACGATCCGCAGGGTTGAACCCGCGGGGCATGACCGACCCTGACCCCGACCTGACCGACGCAACCGAGGTGGACGCGGCGACCAGGCCCGGCGCGCTGTCGAGCCGCATTACCGGCTCGCTCGTGCGGCGCATGATCGCGATTGCGGCGCTGTGGATTTCGGTGCTGCTCATCGGCGGCGGCTTCGCGCTCGACCGCGTGTTGACCGGCGCGATCACGCGCAATTTCGATTCGGGGCTCGAATATGTGCTGATCGCAATGATCCGTTCGGCCGAAATCGGCCCCGACGGCGAGGTTCGCATGATCGAACCGCTCGGCGACCAGCGCTTTCTCGAACCCTATAGCGGCCTTTATTGGCAGATCAGCGGCGGGCGGCAGGAACCCTATTCGTCGCGCTCGCTTTGGGAACGGCGGCTCGACACCTCGGACAAGCATAGCGACCAGCAGCTCCATACCTATGACAGCAATCAGTTTCCCGACGAGGAGCTGCGCGTGCTCGAACGCGACGTGGTGCTGCCCGGCAGCGAAACCAAATGGCGGTTCCAGATCGCCCAGTCGCGCGAATCGCTTGATGCGCAGATCCGCGCGGTGCGCCAGACGCTCATCCCCAGCCTGGCTTTGCTCGGCCTCGGGCTGATCATCCTTGCCGCGCTCCAGACCTTCTATGGTCTGTGGCCTCTCCGCGACATCCGCCGGGCGATTGCGGCGATGCGCGGCGGCCAGCAGCGGCGCATCACCGCGCCGCTGCCCCTGGAAGTGCAGCCGATGGTCGACGAACTCAATGCGCTGCTCGCGCATAACGAGAAACAGGCGGAGGAGGCGCGCCTCCACGCGGGCAATCTTGCCCATGCGCTCAAAACCCCGCTCACCGTGCTGGTCAACAGCGCGACCAGCCAGACTTCCGAACTCGCCGACACGGTGCGGCGCGAAGCCGCAACGATGCAGCGGCAGGTCGAGCACCATCTCGCGCGCGCGCGCGCCGTCGGGCGGCGCGGCGCGGCACAGGCGCGCGCCAATGTGCGCGACAGCGTCGACAGCGTGTCGCGCGCGGTGGCGCAGCTCTATCCCGATGCCCGGCTCGATGCCTCCGGCGACAAGGGTCTCGTCGCGCGCGTCGAACGGCAGGATCTGGACGAACTGATCGGGAACCTTCTCGAAAACGCCGCGAAATATGGCGGTGGCAGCGTCTTTGTGACCGTGCAGCGCGAGGGCAATATGGCGGAAATCGTGATCGAGGACGATGGTGCGGGCATCTCGCCCGCCGATCGCGTCCGCATCTTCGATCGCGGCGTCCGGCTCGACAGCGGCAAGCCGGGAACGGGCCTCGGGCTCGCGATCGTGCGCGACGTCGCCGAAATCTATGGCGGCAGCATCGCGCTAGAGGAGAGCGAGGATCTGGGCGGGCTGCTCGTACGGCTGAAGCTGCCCGCCGGCTGACCTCCTCTAACGACGAACCCTTGCGCGCGTTTCCAGATCCACGATGCGGCGCTCCAGATAGCTTCGGTCGTCGCTCGTCGGCGTCGCGCGAGAATAGGCGGCGTCGAGGCGCGCCAGATCGCCGGCTTCGACACGCACTTGCGCCTGCGCGACGGCGCTAAGGCCTGTCTCTTATACACATCTGACGCTGCCGACGAAGCTAGAAGTGTAG
>CAUUIU010000359.1:0-3716 GCA_963545025.1 uncultured Sphingopyxis sp.
GGTCGTTGTGGCCGAAAGGCCGTGGAAGTTCGAGTCTTCTCGACCGCACCATCATAGCCAGTTAATGGCCATTTGCAGCGGCTTGGCTCGCTCATTCGAGTTTTCGGTCGCCTTTTGGCCTGCCGCGGTTCCACCTGCGCCGAGACCAACGGAGCCTCTATGTCGACATCCCTGTTTCTGGACGATTTGCAGATCGGCCAGCAGTGGTATGGCGGTCCGATCGCGATGACCGAGGCGGATATCATCCGCTTCGCAACCGAATATGATCCCCAGCCGATGCACATCGACACCGCCGCGGCGGCGAGCGGCCGCTTTGGCGGCATCATTGCCAGCGGCTGGCACGTCGCCGCGGTTGTGATGCGTGACTTTGTGGATGCCGCGCCGTTCGGCGACACGCCGCTTCTGGGCCTCAAAATCGATGATCTACAGTGGCGTCTCGCCGTGCGGCCCGGCGATGTGCTTCGTATCACGCGCGAGATCGTCGAGATCGCGCGCTCCAGAAGCAAGCCCGACCGGGGCATGCTTACCATGCGGATGACCGTTACCAATCAGGATGACGCGGTCGTGATGTCGTTCACCAACCTGATGCAAATGCCGGCTCGACCCGTTCTCGATGCGTAAATGCAGGGGCGTAGTCCGATGCCCAAGGGCTAGGCTTCGGCGGTAAGGGTGAAACGGAACTCGGCGCCGCTGCCGGGACGGTTGGAAGCAAAGATCGTTCCGCCATGTTCGGCGATGATCGACTGGCAGATCGCAAGGCCGATCCCCACTCCGCTGTCCTTGGTGGTAAAAAAGCCTTCGAATATCCGGTCGAGATCGTTCGTTGGAATGCCCGGACCGGTGTCGCGCAGCGTGAAGATCACCCCGCCATAAGGGCCGACGCTCGTCGTCAGGACGATCTCGCGGTCGCCCTCGCTGCCCGTCTCGATTGCCTGCACCGCATTGACGAGCAGATTGACGATCACCTGCTGCAACTGAACGCGGTCGCCGATCGCTCGCGGCAGTCCGCGGCCCAGGTCCGTGGTCACGCGGATCGCGCGCGATTCGACATCATGGCGCACGAAAGTGATCGATTCGCGCACAACTTCGTTAAGGTCGAGCGGCACGCGTTCGGGCGATCGGTTCGCCGCCATGCTGCGGATGCGCTGAACGATCTCGCTCGCGCGCCGGCCGCTTGCGGCGATGCGCGTCGTCAGCTCCTTGACCTTCTCGACATTGGGATTGTCGCGCGACAGCCAGCGCAGGCTCGTTTCGGCGTTGGTGACGATCGCGGCAAGCGGCTGGTTGACCTCGTGCGCGATCGACGCGGTCAGCTCGCCGAGCATCGAGATGCGCGCCGCGTGCGTGTAGTCGGCCTGCAATTGGCGAAGCTCGGTCTCCACCCGGATGCGCTCGGTCACATCAACCATGCCAAAGATCGTCACGTCGAGCTCAGCCGGAGGCTTCGGATAGGTGACCGAGAATTGCACGTCGAGCAGCCTCCCGTCGAGCGCGTGGACCTTGATCAACTCGGTCCAGTTCTGCTGGCCATTGAACCGCCCGATCATCACGTTGCGCAGCGCCGAGGGCGTCGCCGTGAACAGATAGCCGACATGGCGCATCAGATCCTGCGGGCTCGTGGCGCCGAACAACTCGACCGCGCTACGATTGACGTCGGTGACGGGCACCGTGTTCGCGGCAAACTCGATCAACTCTGGATGCTCAGTCAGATAGGCATCGAAATCCTCGACCCCCTGTCCCCGGATTTCCGCATAGATCTTTCCCATATGGCTTGCATCGACCTGCCACATCGCCATCGGCATATATTGGACGAGCTTGCGATAGCGCGCCTCGCTCGCGCGGAGGAACAGATAGGAGCGATCATCGTCGGCGGTGCCGTTGACCGAAATATAGATGCGGTTTGGAAAAGCCGGCCCCTCGGCAAGCCAGAGCGTATAGCGCGGATCGCGGAGGATGCCGTTCGACGGCAATTGCCGCCGATAGGTTTTGCCTGCAACCCCGCCGTTCACCGCCTCGACGATCATCTCGGCAAAAACGGCGCGGTTTTCGATCGGCCAGAAAGCGGCAACCGACTGGCCGATCATCAGTTCGCGGCCCCGGTTGCCGCCGACGAGCCGCGAGGCGCGCTCGTTGACGTTGACGACCCGCGCCGCCTGAACGAGCTGGAGGCCCAATGTCGTCAGCTGCGCGGGATCGCCGCCCGCTCCCCCGCGCTGATAGTCGGTGATTGCGGCGATCCATGGCTGGGCCGCGGCGATGTCGATTTCCCAGCTAGCAGCCATCATCCGGTCAGGAATATGCCAGTCACCGCTCGTCAGTCCTGCGTCGCCGCCGGCCCGGCGACCATATTCAACAACGTCGCGCGCCGAACCGTCGCTGCCGAAGCGAACATATTGCCGGATCTCGACCGTGATACGATCGCCCGACGGGGTCCGCCGGCTGACCAGCCCCTGCCAGGCTCCCTCTTGGATGAGGATACGCCAATGCTCGTCCTGATCGGTCGTGGATTGCTCCGCCAAATGCCCGATACCCCGGCCGATCATCGTCAGCGCCGGCCATCCATAGAGCGCCTCGGATGCCGGATTCCAATATTGGATCGCGCCGGCAGTGTCGAAGACGATGACGCTTTCCGACACCAGATCGGCGATGTCGGGCTCGCGGAGCGGCGCCGGTACCGAAGTGATCGCCTCGTCCGGCGCCCCGCCGCTCATCCGGCGCCATCCTCCGGCCAGAGGAAATCGCCTTCACCCAGCGCCGATCTCAGATGGTCGAGCAGAACATCGTCGGCGACCGGCTTGGTCAGCCACGAACAGGCTCCCAGTTCGAGCGCACGAAGCCGGTCCCGTTCGTCCGTGACAGACGTGAGGACGACCGCGGGAAGGTCCGGGGCGGAAGAGCGAAGCCGGTCGAGCAATTCGAGCCCGCTCATCCCCGGCATTCGGATGTCTGTGATCAGGCCGTCGAAGCGCTGGGCCGTGCCGTTCACCAAAAAGGCGGGGGCACTGTCGAAGGTGGTGCAGGCGAGGCCGGCGACCATCAACAGTTCACACAGCGCTTCGCGGATGGATTCGTCGTCATCGACGACGGCGACAAGCGGAATTCTGGCCACGTGCTTAGGCCCTCTCTCATGAAACCGGTCCGGTCCCTCAAGCCATAGTCGTTCAGCGCGTAAGACATTGTAACTATACCAAGGATTAGGAGGGCCGGATTTCGCGCACGGTGGGAGGCAGTTTCTCCCACGCGCGGATCAGTTCACCGACCGAGGAAGCCTGCATCTTTTTCATGACATTGCTGCGGTGGAGTTTGACGGTAATTTCGGTGATGCCGAGGTCGTAGGCGATCTGCTTGTTGAGCCGGCCGCGCGCCACTTCGCGCATCACCTGGCTCTCGCGTGGGGTCAGGGTCGAGAAGCGCTCGACATGTTGTCCGACGATTCGAGCGGTTTCGCGATCGGCGGCATCGCGTTCGACACCCGCCATCACCGCGTCGAGCAGGGTCTGGTCGCGGACGGGCTTGGTCAGGAAATCGACCGCGCCCGCCTTCATCGCCTGCACCGACATCGGGATGTCGCCATGTCCGGTCAGACAGACGATGGGTTTGACAATTCCGGCATCGACCAGATGCTGCTGCAGATCGAGCCCGCTCGACCCCGGCATGCGGACGTCAAGGACCTGTCTCTTATACACATCTCCGAGCCCACGAGACACTGAGCGATC
>CAUUIU010000360.1:0-3699 GCA_963545025.1 uncultured Sphingopyxis sp.
GACAGCGAAATCCGCGAGGCGCTCGCGCATGTCTGTACAGTCGTATGGGATCGCGCCGCCAAGAAGGGCGCCCGCGGCCGAACAGTGACGCTGAAGCTGCGCTACGCCGATTTCCAGACGATCACGCGGGCCAAGACGCTGTCCGCTCCAATCACCGATGGCAATTCGCTGCTTGCCGCGGGCGAAGCGATCCTTGCTCCGCTGCTGCCCACCGAACAGGGCATCCGCCTGCTCGGCGTCACGCTGAGCAAGTTCGAGGGGGAAGAGGATGACGAGGAAGAGGGCGCCCGCGCACCCGCCGACCTGCTGAGCCTTATCTGACCGTGAGCGCCGGCACCGAGCGTTTGAGCGCTGCCTGCATCTTGGGCGACGTTGCGGCAAGATCGCAGCGGACGAGGATATCGTCCATCACCTGAATGCCGTCCGGTCCCGGCGCGCCGGTGCGGAGCATCATGCGGTCCGGCCCGAGCGACTTGACCTGGAAATAGCCGACGCCGTCATAACCGCCGAACTGCATATAGGTGAACCCGCCGGCGACGGGCCGCGTCTGCGTGATCGGTTCCAGCTCGACCGCGGGCCCCATCCTGGCCCTGGGACCATAGAAATAGATTGCGCCCCATCGCGTCCCGTCAAAGGCATAGCCATTGGTCGCCGTCGCGCATTTGTCGGTCGCCGCGATCCAGAGTCCCTTGGCGATCGGCATCCTGATCGCCGGCGCCGCTACCGCCGGCGCACTGCCCGCGATCGCCGCGAGCGCCAAAATCCATCCGCGCATCGATATCCCCACCTCTGCCCGACCCGGCGGTGACGGTGAGCCTCTTGCTGGCCGCAATCAACCCCCGGCGTCAGTCCGCCGGTGCGAAGCGCCGTTCCTTGGTCGCGGTGAAGCGGATCGCCGGGTGGCGCTGCGTCACATAGCCGACTTCCCACGCATCCTTCGCCATGAACACCGGCGCACCGTCGCGGTCGGTGGCGCTGGCGCCGCGGTGGTCGGCCTGGAACGACTTCAGCGCCGCCGCATCGTCGCTCGCGATCCAGCGCGCGGTGTCCCACGGCGACTGCTCGAGCTTGGCCTCGACCTTATACTCCGCCTCGAGGCGGCTGATCAGCACTTCGAGCTGCAGCTGGCCGACGACGCCGACGATCATGTTCGACCCGATCTCGGGATAGAAGACCTGAATGATCCCCTCCTCGGCCATGTCGTCGAGCGCCTTGCGAAGCTGCTTGGTCTTGGTCGGATCGACCAGCGCGACGCGGCGCAGCAGTTCGGGGGCGAAGTTCGGCAGCCCGGTGATCGTGATGTCGGTGCGCTCCGACAAAGTATCGCCGACACGCAGCGTGCCGTGGTTCGGGATGCCGATGATATCGCCGGGAAACGCCTCTTCGGCCATTTCGCGGTCCTGCGCGAGGAACAGCATCGGGCGGCTGATTGCGATCGCCTTGCCCGTCCCGCCCTGCATCAGGCGCATGCCGCGCTCGAACTTGCCCGAGCAGAGGCGCATGAAGGCGATACGGTCGCGGTGCGCGGGATTCATGTTCGCCTGCACCTTGAACACGAACCCGGTGACGGCGTCGTCGCCGGGCTGGACCGGCGCGGGCTCGGCGGGCTGCGGTTGCGGCCCGGGCGCATGATTGGCAAGCGCATCGAGCAGATCGACTACGCCGAATTCCTTCAGCGCCGAGCCGAAATAGACCGGCGTCAGGTCGCCGCCCCGGTAAGCGGCGGCATCGAACGGCGCGTAACAAGCGGATGCCAGCTCGGTTTCTTCCTTGAGCAGCGCCAGCGCGCGCTCCGAAAGCTCGGCTGCCAGCGCCGGGTCGTCGAGCCCCGCCACCTTGGCGCGGTGTCCCTCGTACATCCGCGACGCATCGCCGCTGGACTTCATGATCGCCGGATCGACGAGATCGTAAATCCCCTCGAACTGCCCGCCCATGCCCGCCGGCCAGTTCATCGGGCAGACGTCAAGTGCAAGCCGGTCGGCGACCTCGTCGAGCAATTCGAACGGGGGCAGGCCCTCGCGGTCAACCTTGTTGATGAAGGTGATGATCGGCACCGAGCGCAGGCGGCACACCTCGAACAGCTTCAGCGTCTGCGGCTCGATGCCCTTTGCGGCGTCGATCACCATTACCGCGCTGTCGACGGCGGTCAGCGTGCGATAGGTATCCTCGCTGAAATCCTCGTGCCCCGGCGTGTCGAGCAGGTTGAAAACCAGCCCCTGATGCTCGAAGGTCATCACCGACGATGTGACCGAGATCCCGCGCTGCTGTTCGATCTTCATCCAGTCGGACCGCGCGCGCCGTGCCTGCCCGCGCGCCTTGACCTCGCCCGCGATATGGATCGCACCGCCGGCGACGAGCAGCTTCTCGGTCAGCGTGGTCTTGCCGGCGTCGGGGTGCGAGATGATGGCGAAGGTGCGGCGTTCGGGGTGCGTCTGGGACATGGCGCGGGCGGTTAGCAGCTAGGGAGGATTGTGGGAAGGGGCTGGCGTCGGCGCAGCAGCGGCCGCATGATCGCCGCATGCGAACCATGCTCCTCGCCGTCTTCTTCATTGTCACCCCTGCCGCGGCGCAGGATTCACCCTTCGTCGGCGAATATAGTCTTGCCGAAGGGCCCGACGTTGGCGGCGGGCTGTTGATCCGGAGCGACGGTCGCTTCCAATATATGCTCGCCGCGGGCGCGCTCGATGAGCGCGCCGAGGGCCGCTGGGAAATACGCGGCGAGACGATTTGCCTCACCACCGATCCCAAGCCAGTGCCGCCCGCGTTCAAGAAAGGCGCGTTGATCGAGGTCGAGGGCAGCATTCCGACGTTGCTCGTCACTTGGCCCAATGGCGAGGGCGTGGCGGGGGTCGATTTCACGATCGGCTTCGATAGCGGCGAGCCCGCCGAGGATTACACCCAATATTATGGCTGGACGATGCCCGAGGACGACAAGCGCATTCCGCGCTGGATCGAGCTGCGCGAGCCGATCTACGGCATCACCGCGCCGCGCTATGAATTGACCGAAGCCGACGGTGGCAAGCTGCGCGTGATCATCGTCCCGAACGACATGGGCGTCGTCAATTTCGAGGGGGCCTGCGCCGAAAAGACCGAACGTGGGCTGACCTTGCACCGCGCCGAGGGCGATATGCGGTTTCGGCGGCTGGGCGACCCTTAAAGCCACAAAGGCCCCGCTTGCATGCGCCGAATTTGTGTCTTTTGTGGTATTAAGGCGACAAAAGATACGCGTGCACACGCCAATACTGTCTCCTTTGTCGCTTTAAGCGAAGGAGCGGATATCAACGAGATCAAAGAGCCAGACCCGAGGCTGGCACAGCGAAATAATGTAGGAAAGCCGCATTTTGCGGGTGGAAAGTCGGCTTTGGGGTGGGAAGTGGCCATTCCCAAAGTTCGTCATTCCCGCGAAAGCGGGAACCCAAGGGAGGGGTAAGCCGACGCACGCCCTGGGTCCCCGCTTTCGCGGGGATGACGAAGTAGGAATCGGAACAGCGCGTTCCGGCCGTTCCAAGCCTTCGTCATCCCGGACTTGATCCGGGATCCATAGCCGCACCATCGTCATGGACCCCGGATCAAGTCCGGGGTGACGATGGAGGGATATCCTCCCTGTCGCGCAGCGATGGGGAGGGGGACCGCCGCCGCAGGCGGTGGTGGAGGGGCCGCGACGTCGCGCCATAGGCCCCTCCGTCAGCGCTTCGCGCT
>CAUUIU010000361.1:0-3695 GCA_963545025.1 uncultured Sphingopyxis sp.
GGCATGGGCAAGGACCACACGCTCTTCGCAACCGCCGAAGGCCACGTCCGATTCCATGATGGCAAGCTTGGCCGCAAATATGTGTCGGTCGACGCCATGGCGGAAGCCGCCGAATAAAGGACGACTTTGTACGGGTCGTCCATCATGGGATGACCCGGAACGGTCCTTTCCGCCAACGCGGAAACCAAGTTCGAAAAGAGGGAGACGGGTCACCCCGGACTCCCTTTTTTCTTGCCTGCTCTCCGTGACTTGGCGAACAGGCGCGAAAATCGGGCCATCCATCTCCCTCACAACTCGACTGTCGTCAAAGCGTCACCATCTGGCGCCACGGCGACAGGTAATTGGGAGTGATAAGATGTTTGCGCGTACCGAAAGACTGTTGCTGCGGCCCGGCTGGCAGGAGGATGCCCCCGCGCTCGCCCGTGCGATCGGCGAGGAAGCGGTCGTCCGCAATCTCGCGACCGCCCCCTGGCCCTACGGCGAGGAAGAGGCGCAGGCGTTTCTCAGCAAGCCGCTCGACCCGACCCAGCCGCGTTTCCTGATCTTCGCCCGCACCGGCGGCGCTCCGCGCCTCGTCGGCGGCTGCGGCATATCGCCGAGCCCTGAGGGCGAGCTGGAAATGGGGTACTGGATCGCGCGCCCCTATTGGGGCCTCGGTTTTGCGACCGAAGCCGGACGCCAGCTTCTCCGCATCGCACGCGCAATGGATCTGCCGAAGCTGTCGGCGGGCCATTTCCTCGACAATCCGGCGTCGGGCGCGGTGCTGCGCAAGCTCGGCTTCCGACCCACCGGCAAGGTCGCCCAGCGCTTCAGCCTCGCGCGCGGCGGGGAAGCGGCGTGCGCGTTGTTCGAGGAAGGCGATGCCGATGCCGATGGCGCCGTCACCCCGATGCGAGACCGCATCGGGGTGGACGAGGACTTCCGTCAGGAACTGCGGTTGATGGCCGCCTGAGGCGCCGCGCGCCTGAGCAATATCCAGAGGATCGGCGGCAGCAGCAATTCGACCCCGCCCAGCACAACGAACAGCGTGTTGGGCGGGCCGACGGCGAGTGCCGAAATGATCCGCGCCACGCCGCCGAGAAAAAAGATCAGCAGCAGTGCACCAAAGACCCGGCATCGTTCGGCCAACGCCCGGCTGCACCAGATCATCGCCGCTCCATAGCCAAGGAACAGCGTCGCGTAGAATCGATCCTCGCTGTCCATCGTTGCGTTGACAGGCACTGATCCGGGGATCGCCGCCGGCCCCAGGGCGATATGGGCGAGCGCAATCACCATGCACACCGCGCCGAACAGCGCCGCGAACAGCGAGAGCGAACGCACCATGGGTTCAGCCGCGCATCTTGTTGACCATGCCCATGATGTCGTCGAGCGGATTGCCGTCGCCGTCCATGTCGAGCATTTTGCCCAGACCGCCGAGGCCACCCGCCGAAGGCGCGGCCCCGCCGCCCATCGCGCCGCCGAGCACGTTGTCGAGCATGCCGCCAAGGTCGCCACTCTCGCCGCCCGATTGCCCGCCCTGTTTGGCCATATAGCCCGCGACCATCATCGCGAGGATCGGCAGCATCTGTTTCAGCAGCCCGCTATCGATCCCGGTCTGACTTGCCGCCTGTCCGGCGACGGTGCGGCTGACATCTTTTGATCCGAATATCTGCCCGAGCACGTCATTGCCCTGCTCAACCGGGGTCGGCTGCGATCCAAGCACCGAATTGAGCAGCCCGCCGCCGCCGAGTTGCCCCAGCAAGCCACCGAGTCCCTCGATTCCGCCGCTGCCCTGTGCCTGTTTCTTGAAACCGCCAAGGATCGCGGGGAGCAGCGCTTCGGCGCCTTGCTTGGCCATCGCGGGTGGAATGCCCAGCTCCTTCGCCATCGATTCGATGCCGCCGGCCTGCGCCAAAATGTCGGTCAGATTCATGTCGTCATTCTCCCGCTTCGGCGCGGATCGAACCGCGTCGATACCCGTCAGTATAGCAGCGACCCCGTGGAGAAGGAGTCGTTCATTTCGCTGTCATTTTCAAATGCATAGGTCCATTCTGCGGTCACACGACTCACCCCCCGGGACGTGGCCGCTTTTCTAGTGGGAGCAAAGAGATGAGCATTTTCAGCAAGATCAAGGACGCCATTTTCGGCAAGAAGGCCGTGGCTGCGGAGCCCGCTGCCGTGCCCGCGACGACCGCCGCGCCCGCCGCGCCGCAGCCCGTTCCCGCCGCGCCGGTGGCGATCAGCGATATCGACGTCGAGGCGATTCTCACCGCCCAGGCCGCGAACTCGACCCAGGATCTCAACTGGCGCACCTCGATCGTCGACCTGATGAAGCTGCTAGACATCGATTCGAGCCTCGCGAACCGCAAGGAGCTGGCACAGGAACTCGGCTATACCGGCGAGCTCGACGGCAGCGCCGAAATGAACATCTGGCTGCACAAGGCGGTGATGCGCGAACTGGCCGCGAACGGCGGCACGGTGCCCGCCGACCTCACCGACTGACGAACCAACCATAAATTTCGACGGGGGTCGGGCGCGCCAGGGCGTTCCCGACCCCTTTTCGTTGACCGCCGCGTGCGCGGCTTTAGACAGGTTTCAACAGAAACAATGCCCCGGGGAGCCCTTGCCGTGCACGATATTTCAACTCCGATCAGCCGCCGCCAGACGCTCGCCAGCCTCGGCGCCGGCGCTGCGGGCCTCGCCCTGCCGATCGGCCCCGTAGCCGCCGAAACCGTCGTTACCGGGCCGCGCGTGAGTGCTTCGGGCGCGCTCCTCCAGTCGGTCGCCGACAACCTCCTCGCGCTCTCGCCCGAAGGCGCGACCTCGCTCGGCATCGACACCGGCGCCCGCGCTGCCGAGCGCGGCAAGCTCGGCGACCGCTCGGCCGCGGGGCAAAAAGCCGTGGCCGATACGCTGAAGGCCGATCTCGCGCGCGTCCGCGCCTTCGACAAGACCGGCCTCGACCATGCGACGCGCACCAGCCTCGCCGTGGTCGAAAGCGCCTATGGTGTTGCGCTCGACGGCTTTGCCCTGCCCTATGGAGACGTCGCGGTCGGCGGCTGGCGCAACACGCCTTACGTCGTGATCCAGAATGTCGGCGCCTATCTCGACGTGCCGAAATTCCTCGACAGCGACCATCCGGTCCGCAACGCCGCCGACGCCGAAGCTTATCTGTCGCGCCTCAACGCCTATCCGGGCGCGCTCGACGGCGAGACCGAACGGCTGAAGGCCGCGGGCGCGCAGGGACTGATCGCCCCCGCCTTCCTGATCGACAAGGCGCTGAAGCAGATGGAGGCGAGCCTTGCCGACGCCAAGGCCGGCGGCAGCCTTGTCGAAAGCCTCGTCCGCCGCACCAGCGAAGCGAAGATCGCGGGCGACTGGAGCGCGCGCGCGCAAAAGATCGCGACCGGCCCCGTCGCCGTCGCCCTCGAGCGCCAGATCGCCGAGATGAAGGCGCAGCGCACAAAGGCGACGATGGATGCCGGCCTATGGGCGCGGCCCGGCGGCGACGAATGGTATGCCTGGGGCCTCCGCGCCTCGACGACCACCCGGATGACCCCCGACGAGGTCCACGCGATGGGCCGCGAAGAACTCGCCGCATTGCACGGCCAGATGGACCCGATCCTGCGCAAGATCGGCTATACCGAGGGCTCGGTCGGCGACCGCATGAACGCGCTCGCCAAGGATCCCAAATATAAATTCCCCGACAATGACGC
>CAUUIU010000362.1:0-3694 GCA_963545025.1 uncultured Sphingopyxis sp.
CCCCGGAGCGCATGGCCGTCGCCTGGCCCAGGCGACCGAACGGCACAAGAAACCCGAGAATTTCATCACGGCGGTGGAACGCAATGGTCACGGCTTGAAAGTCGAGAGCGATCTGCCCGCGCACGAACGCGCGACCGAGGCGATGCTGATGGGGCTGCGGCTGACCGAAGGCATCGATCTGACGCGGATCGAGGCGCGGAGCGGGCTTGCGCGCGCCGCCTTCGTCAACGTGGCCGCGGTGACGCGGCTCGCGGCGCAGGGGCTGATGCGGCAGGATGCTGACCGGCTGGTGGTGACCGACGATGGTATCCTGCTGCTCGACTCGATCCTTTCCGAGGTGGTGCGGACCGGCTAGTCTTTCTCAAAGCCCGTTCGCCCTGAGCTTGTCGAAGGGCCGTTCTTCCTTTGCGAGGCTGGAAGAAAGGACGGGGCTTCGACAGGCTCAGCCCGAACGGAATGGATGTTGGCTGACGGACTGATCCGCGACTGGGATGCCCATCTGGCGCATGAAAAGCGCCGGTCGGAGCATACGCGCCGTGCTTATATCGCGACGGCGGAGCGCCTCTGCGCCTTTCTTTTGCGGCATCGCGGCGGCAAAGTTGATGCGCGAACGCTAAGCGCGCTGACCGCGAACGATCTTCGCGCCTATCTCGCTACACGCCGTAGCGAAGGGCTGGGCAATGCGTCGGCGGCGCGCGAGCTATCCGCGCTGCGGGGTTTCCTGCGCTTCGTCGGCGGATCGGGGGCGAGCGTCCCGCAGATGCGCGGGCCGCGCGTCAAGAAAGGCCTGCCGCGTCCCGTCGCGCCCGCCGAGGCACTGAGCCTCGCGCAGGATGTCGAAGACAATGCGCGCGAGGGCTGGGTCGGCGCGCGCGACTTTGCGCTGCTGCTGCTGCTCTACGGGGCCGGTCTGCGCATCGGCGAGGCGTTGTCGCTGACCGGCGCGGTGCTGCCGCTCGGCGATACGCTGCGTGTCACGGGCAAGCGGAACAAGACGCGCATCGTTCCGATCCTGCCCGCCGTGGCGTCGGCGGTCGCGCGTTATATCGCCGCCTGTCCCTGGCCGATCGCGAAGGATACACCGGTCTTTCTGGGTGCGCGCGGCGGACCGCTCCAACCCGGCGTCATCCGTGCCAGCGTGCGCTCGGCGCGTCGTGCGCTGGGCCTGCCCGAACGCACGACGCCGCACGCGCTCCGCCACAGTTTCGCGACGCACCTGCTCGCCGGCGGTGCCGATTTACGGAGCCTGCAGGAACTGCTCGGCCATGCGAGCCTCGCCTCGACGCAGATCTATACCGCGGTCGATGCCGCGCACCTGCTCGACATCTACCGCTCGGCGCATCCGCGCGCTTAGCGTTTGGCCTTCGGCTTCCACGTCACAACGCGATAGATATAGAGCAGAATGATCGACCCGATCGCGACCAGCGCCAGCGGCCCGATGAAGCGGTCGACCTCGGCGAACTGTTTGCCGAACCACGATCCCGCGCCCGCCAGCGCAGCGATCCAGATCGTCGAGCCGGCAGCGGTCCAGATCAGGAACTTGACCTGCGACATCTTCACCATGCCCGCGGGCAGCGACACCATCGTGCGCGCGATCGGCAGGAAGCGGCAGACGAAGACGATCCCCGATCCATAGCGGATGAACCAGTCGTGCAATTTTTCGACCTCGTCCCAATCGAGCGTCAGCCAGCGGCCATAGCGTTCGACCAGCGGCTTCAGCCGCTCGTAACCGACCCAGCGGCCGATCGCATACCACACCCAGTTGCCGAGCGTCGTGCCGGCGACGGCGACCGCAACGAGCGTCCAGTAATCGAAGCGCCCCTTGGCGACCATCACGCCGCCGAGCCCCATGATCACTTCCGACGGGATTGGCGGGAACACATTTTCGAGGAACATCAGGATGAAAATCCCGACATAGCCCCACGACTGGACGAGGTTGAGGATCATTTCGGTCATGGAATGAGAAGGTCCTGCAAGAGGTCAGCGAAGGCGGCGCGCGATGGCGTCCCAGATCAGCCCCGCGGTGTCGCTGTTGTTGAAACGGTCGATCGCGACGATGCCGGTGGGGGAGGTGACGTTGATTTCGGTCAGCCACTCGCCGCCGATCACGTCGATGCCGACGAAGATCAGCCCGCGTTCCCTGAGTGCGGGTCCGAGCGCGGCGCAGATTTCGCGCTCGCGCGGTGTCAGGTCGGCCGCCTCGGCGAAGCCCCCGACCGCGAGGTTCGAGCGGAATTCGCCTTCGCCGGGTTTGCGATTGATCGCACCCGCGACCTCGCCGTCGACCAGCACGATGCGCTTGTCGCCCTCGCTGACGCTCGGCAGAAACTGTTGGACCATGAAGGGTTCGGGCCACACTTGCCCGAACAGCTCGACCAGCGCGCCGAGATTGCTGCCGTCGGCGTCGATGCGGAATACCGCCTTGCCGCCATTACCGTGGAGCGGCTTGATGACGACCGCGCCATAGCGCGCCTGGAAATCCTTCGTCGCTTCAAGGCTGCGCGTCACCATCGTCGGCGGCATGAATTGCGGGAAGTCGAGCACGAATATTTTTTCGGGCGCGTTGCGGACCGAGACGGGGTCGTTGACCACCAATGTCTCGCCGGCGATGCGCTCGAGCAGCCAGGTGCCGGTGAGATAGCCGAGGTCGAAGGGCGGGTCCTGCCGCATCAGCACGACATCGACATCGCGGCCGAGGTCGAGCGTCACTTCGTCGCCGAACTTATAGTGCGCGCCGGCCTCGCGCTTCGCCTCGATCACGCGGCGCGCGCGCGTCGTCAGCCGTCCGGCCTCCCACGTCAGCCCGTGCACATCGTAATGATAGAGTTCGTAGCCGCGTTCGAGCGCCTTCAGCATCAGGTGAAAGCTGCTGTCACCCCCGATGTTGATACCGTCCATCGGGTCCATTTGCACCGCGGCGCGCAGGGTCATTCTATGTTCCTCAGGGTTGCCAGACGTGGACCAGATGGCGCGGCAGGCGGCGCGGCGCAAGCAGCATCACGTCGATGCGGATATCATCCTGCGGCCGGGCGAAGCGCGGGCTCAGCATTTCGGCCGCAGCGGCGACGCGGCGCAGGCGGTAATGGTCGATTGCGAGGTCGAGGTCGCTGCCGCGGTCGCGCCACTTCACCTCGATAAAAGCGACGGTGCGCCCGCGGCGGGCGACCAGGTCGACTTCGCCGACGGGCACGCGCAGCCTCTCGCCCAATATCCGCCAGCCGTGCAGGCGCAGCCACCAGGCGGCGCGGCGTTCGGCCTTGCGTCCACGCGCCTCGGCGGCGGCGCGGCTCAAGCGCCCTCTTTCAATGTCAGGGCGCGGGCATAGATTTCGTGCCGATCGAGTCCGAAGCGCTTGGCGACCGCCTTGGCCGCCTGCGCGACAGGCCGGTCGGTCATCGCTTCGCGCAATGCGGCGTCGAGCGTCGCGTCATCGGCTTCTTCGGCAATCGCTTCGCCGGGCGGGCCGACGATGACGACGATCTCGCCCTTGGGCGGCGCATCGTCATAACGCGCGGCGAGTTCGCTCAGCGTGCCGGTCACGCATTCCTCGTAAAGCTTGCTGATCTCGCGGGCGACCGCGGCCTCGCGATTGCCGAGCCCTTCGGCCATCGCCGCCAGCGACGCCGACAGCCGCGGCCCGCTTTCATAGAACACCAGGGTCTGTCTCTTATACACATCTCCGAGCCCACGAGAC
>CAUUIU010000363.1:0-3693 GCA_963545025.1 uncultured Sphingopyxis sp.
CTACACTTCTAGCTTCGTCGGCAGCGTCAGATGTGTATAAGAGACAGGCGCGCTCGACGATTCCGGCGGACGAGATCGCCGCGGGCACCAGCTCGTCGGTCAGATTCTCGCCGCGCGCCTCGATGCTGATGGCGTCCGAAAGGCGCCACGAGAGCCCGGCGTCGAGCGTCAGCGCATCGCCGAGACGCAGCAGGCCGAGGTCGTCCTCATTCTGCTTTCCGATATAGCGCAGCGTCGCAAAGCCGCCGAAGGGGCCGCTCGCATCACTGCGCAACGACAGGCTGCCGCCATGTTTGGCGATCTGCGCCGGGCGTCGGCCATCGAGCGTCGCCGCGCCCGCCGAAGCGTCGACCTTGGCATCGGTGTAGGCGTATGTCGCACGCAGCGTGGCGAGACCGAGGTCCTGCTCGGCGGTGAATTCGACGCCCTTGCTGTCGATCGCGTCGAGATTTTGCCGCTGGTTGAGGTTGGGCGCCAATGTGACGTTCGCGATGGCATTTGCCAGATGATTGGCGAACAAGGTCGCCGACAGCTTGGTGTCGCCATTATCCCAATCGACGCCTACCTCGCCCCCCCACAAGCGTTCGGGCTGCAGCATTTCGTTCGCCGTCGTCACCTCGGCGCCGACCCGAAACGGGCGATACAGCTCGTTGAGCGTCGGCAGTCGCCAGCCGCGATAGGCCGCGGCGCGCAGCGACAGATAGTCCGACGTCCAACGCACACCGGCGCGGCCGCTGCCTTCCCATCCCTGTCGCGATGCGAAGCGCAAATCGGTGATCACCGGCCCCGCGATATTGCGTTCGAGCCGGTAGCCCTCGCCCAGCCACCAGCGGTCAACACGCGCGCTAAGCGTCCAGAGAAGGCCGTAGCCAGCGTCACCGGATGTCCATTCGGCGAAGGCGCCGACGGTATCGCTGCTGCCGCCCGCGATGCGGTGGCGGCCCGGCGTCACGCCGCTGAAGAAGAAATCCTCTTCGGTGCGCCCTGTCGTGCGGCGCCAGTCGATCCCTGCGCGGATCGGGTTTGCGCCGTCGATGGCCGGACGCACTTCGACACGCGCGCCAAGGCCGGTCGCGGGCACACGCTGAAACAGCGCGGGCGCGACGCTGTTGCGCCCGGCGGCGACGCTGGCAAAGCCGCTCTCGAGATCGCGCAGCTGCACATAGGCGAGCGCGAGCCACTGGGTCGCGCCTGAGGGGTTGTGGAGGAAACGAAAGCTCGCATCGACGCCGTCGATCTTGCTGTCGGTAAAATCGGTGCCGCGGTCGCGCCGGTCTGAAAAGCCACGTACGCTCGCCTCGATCTGGTTGTCGGCACCCGCGTCGAAGCGCAGGCGCAGACCGAGCCCCCCCTGCTCGTAAGGTGCGGCGCGGTCGACCGTGCCGCGCTGCCCCTCGGCAACGGGAACGAAGCCGTCACCACGGCCGTAGCGCGCGTCGATCGCCACGCGCCCGCCATCGCCGAGCGCAGTGCCCGCCGACGCCGACGCGTCCCAGCTGTCGCGGCTGCCATAAGCGAGGCTGGCGGAACCGCCGTCGGTCAGGTCCGAATGGAGGCTGATCGTCCCCGCCAGCGCGCCGGGGCCCTCGGCTCCGCTGCCGCCACCGCGGATCACGAAAATTCCGCCAAGGTTGATCGCGTCATAGGCGCTCCACGCGACCCAGCCGCCGAACGGGTCGGCTTGTGGTACGCCGTCGAGCGTTACCAGCGCGCGGCTCGATGCGTTACCGCCGAGCCCTCGCAGCGTAACCCCCTGACTCGTCGGGTGCGCCGAGCGTCCGTCCGAACGGCGAAACTGCACGAGTCCCGCCTCCTCGCGCAGTCGGTTCTCGATGCGATTGCCCAGCCCCTGTTCAACGTCAGCTATCAGAGAACGCCCGAGCGTGCGGTCGGCGTCAGAGAGCCGCAGCAGGCCGCTGCCATTGACGACGATATCTTCCTTCGGCAGCGGAACCCAATGGACGCAGCACAGCGCCTCCTCGGGTTCTACCTCCTGCGCCACCGCGCCCACCGGCAACGCCAGCGCCGCAACCCCCGTCAAAAGGCGAATCACGCGGGCTTCACCGCATCCGGATGCGCCCGCTGGAAGGCATCCAGTTCCATGCACGCGGCGTCGATCGCGACGAGCCGCGGATACTCGTCCAGCGGCACCTCGAAACGCCGCGCATTGTAGACCTGCGGCACTAGACAGCAGTCGGCGATCCCCGGCGTGTCGCCGCCCAGATAACGCCCGTCACCTGCCATCGCTTCGAGCGCGTCGAACCCCTGCGCGATCCATGTCGCGATCCAGCGCTCCTTGGTCAGCTCGTTGAGCCCGAGGTCCTTGGTGAGATATTTGAGGATGCGCAGATTGTTGAGCGGATGGATGTCGCTCGCGATGACCTGCGCCTGCGCCAATGCCACGGCGCGTGGCATCGCTTCCTCGGGGATCAGCCTCGGTTGGGGATAGGCGCGGTCGATCCAGTCGATGATCGCCATGCTCTGGATAATCGGCTCGCCATCCACGACCAGCATGGGCACGAAGCCCTGCGCATTCTGCTCCAGATAGGCGTCGCTGCGCTGCTCGCCCGCGATCAGGCTGATCTCGACACGGTCATAGACCAGCCCTTTCAGGTTCATCGCGATGCGCACGCGGAAACTGGCCGAGGAGCGGAAATAATCGTGGAGAACAAGCTGGGTCATGCGCCGCCTAATGCGCGTCTTTCGGCATCTCGGCAATCCATTGCCGGAGCAAGGCCGCGCCTTCCTTGTGCACCGCCGAGCGCCCGACTTCGGGCATCGCGATGCCGGGGTCGGTGCTTTCGAGGCGATAGATCATAAAGCTGTGCGCGGGGTCGCCCGGCGCGATCGCGAAGTCCATGCCGCCGCTACCGCGTCCTGCGGCGGTCGGCCGCTTGCCGATGCCATAATTTACGCCTCTGGGATCGTCGGTCCAGCGGAGGAACAATCCGCTGTTCGACGCGCTGCCCGCCGGATTGTGGCAATGCGCGCAATTGACGTCGAGATAGGCGCGCGCGCGGTCGGCAACGCTGCCCGATTTCGGATCGTCCCATTGCGGAAGGATGGCATCAGCTCCGGTGTCCAATGGTCGAAGCGTCATGTCGTGGCGCTGAAATCCCTTCGGCAGAACCATATTCCTGATCTTCGGGCCGATCGGCAGGATCTCGCCGTTCAGGCTATGACATTCCTTGCACTGGTTCCTGTTCGGGACCGAATATCGAATATCGTGCCTGGTCCCGGCGGGAGCGGAAAAGCTCACGGGAATGCGGCGGCCGCCGAGCGCCAGGGTGGCATCCTTGCCATCGGCATCCCAGATATAGGGAAGCGCGACCCAGCCTTCGGAGCGGTGGATCAGCAGCCGTGTTTCGACTGGCTTGCCGCCATTATGGTCCGGCCAACCGAAGCTTTTGACGATAACGCTGCCGATCGGAAACGAGACGCTTCCATCCGACATGACCGTCGGCAGCTTTCCGGAAGGCACCCAATAAAGGCGCTGTTTGTCGGCGTAATCGCTGAACAGCGGCGTTCGCAACGTATAGGGGATCATCGATTCCAGCGGCTGGCTCGTTCCTTTATGGAACAGGCCGAATTCCGACAATTTTGCAGGCAGCGTCGTCCCGTCGATCATCGGCTGATCGGGTCCGCTGTCTCTTATACACATCTGACGCTGCCGACGAAGCTAGAAGTGTAGAT
>CAUUIU010000364.1:0-3691 GCA_963545025.1 uncultured Sphingopyxis sp.
CGAGATCTACACTTCTAGCTTCGTCGGCAGCGTCAGATTGTATAAGAGACAGGCATTATAGAGGTTCCACAGCTCGGGCCGCTGCTTCTTGGGGTCCCAGCCGTGGGTCGCGGTGCGGAACGAGAAAATGCGCTCCTTGGCCCGGCTTTTTTCCTCGTCGCGCCGCGCGCCGCCAAAGGCGACGTCGAAACCATGAAGGTCGAGCGCCTGCTTCAGCCCCTCGGTCTTCCACATATCGGTATGCAAGGGTCCGTGATCGAACGGGTTGATCCCGCGCTCTTTGGCTTCGGGGTTCTGATAAACGATGAGCTCCATCCCGCTTTCGGCCGCCATACGGTTGCGCAGCTCGTACATCGCCTGGAATTTCCAGGTTGTATCGACATGGAGCAGCGGGAACGGCGGCGGCGAGGGATAGAAGGCTTTGCGTGCAAGGTGCAGCATCACCGCCGAATCCTTGCCGACCGAATATAGCATCACGGGCTTGGCCGCGTCGGCCATCACTTCGCGCATGATATGGATGCTCTCGGCCTCGAGCCGGTCGAGATGGGTCAGCGTATCGGTCATGCCCTGCCAATTGCCGCCCCCGGCGCCGGCAAGCAAGCAGTATGGACTTTTCGGCAAACAAGTCTGGCTTGTCATCCCCTTCTACTGCGCCCCGCTTCCTGCTAGTCGCGATCGAAAGCAGACAAAGAGGAACCGATGCGCGCCACCCCCGATTTCGACTTCGCACTCGGCGAAAATGCCGAGATGATCCGCGACACCACCGCCCGCTTCGCCGACGAACAGATCGCGCCGCTGGCGGCCAGGGCCGACGCAGAGGACTGGTTCCCGCGCGACGAACTGTGGACGCAAATGGGCGATCTCGGCCTGCACGGCATCACCGTCGAGGAAGAATTCGGCGGCCTCGGCCTCGGCTATCTCGAGCATGTGATCGCGGTCGAGGAAGTAAGCCGCGCGAGTGGCGCCATCGGCCTGTCCTATGGCGCGCATTCGAACCTATGCGTCAATCAGGTGCGCCGCTGGGGCAATGCCGAGCAAAAGGCAAAATATCTGCCCAAGCTTATCTCGGGCGAGCATGTTGGCAGCCTCGCAATGTCCGAAGCGGGCGCGGGCAGCGACGTCGTGTCGATGAAGCTGAAGGCCGACCGCGTCCAGGGCGGTTATGTCCTCAACGGCACCAAATTCTGGATCACCAACGCGACCCACGCCGACACGCTCGTCGTCTATGCCAAGACCAATCCCGAAGCGGGATCGCGCGGTATCACCGCCTTCCTGATCGAAAAGGATATGCCGGGTTTCAGCATCGGGCAAAAGATCGACAAGGTCGGCATGCGCGGCTCGCCGACCGCCGAACTCGTCTTCACCGACTGCGAAGTCAGCGACGAGCAGGTGATGGGCCCGCAAAACGGCGGCGTCGGCGTGCTGATGTCGGGACTCGACTACGAGCGCGTCGTGCTCGCCGGCCTGCAGCTTGGGATCATGCAGGCATGCCTCGACACGGTCATTCCCTATGTCCGCGAGCGCAAACAGTTCGGCAAGCCGATCGGGTCGTTCCAGTTGATGCAGGCCAAGGTCGCCGACATGTATGTCGCGCTCCAGTCGGCGCGGTCCTACGTCTATAACGTCGCCAAGGCATGCGACGCCGGGCAGACGACGCGCTTCGACGCCGCGGGCGCCATCCTGCTCGCCAGCGAGAGTGCGGTGAAGGTAGCGGGCGAAGCGATCCAGGCCTTGGGCGGTGCCGGCTACACCAAGGACTGGCCGGTCGAACGTTACTGGCGCGATGCCAAGCTGCTCGACATCGGCGCGGGGACGAACGAGATTCGGCGCATGCTGATCGGCCGCGAACTGATCGGCGCCGGCGCGTGATCTGGCTCTGGCTGTCGGCCGCCTTTATGGCGACGACGGCCATGGTGCACGGCTTCCTCGGCGAACGGCGGCTTATCGGGCCGCTCATGACGCTCGATCAGGGCGTGATGCGCATCGATCTGGCGCGCAAGGTGTTTCGATTGGCGTGGCATGCGTTATCGATCCTTATGCTGGTTTCCGCGGCTTCGGTCATCTGGCCAGGAACGCCGCGCGATCTGATCCTGCTGATCGGCGCGGCATGGACCGCGACCGGCCTGTTCGACGCCATCTATACGCGCGGGCGCCATGTCGGCTGGCCCTTCCTCACCGCGTCGGGGGTTTTCGCACTAATAGGCGCGGCATGAGCGCGCGCGGCCTGGTCCATCATATCGACCTGACTGTGACCGACCTCGACCGTTCGCGCGCCTTCTACGAAACCGTGCTAGGTTTTCTAGGCTACCGCCGGTCGGCCGATCACGACAATGGCAGCGACTGGGACCGCGTCGGCGAGCCCTTTCATTCGATCGGCATATTGAAAGCACACGGCGAGGGCGCCCATCGTCGGCACGATCGCTTTTCGCCCGGGCTGCACCACCTCGCCTGGACAAGCGACAGCCGCGACGATGTCGACCGGCTTCACGACCTGTTGATTGGCCTCGGCGCGGCGATCCTCGATGCGCCCGCCTATTATCCGCAATATGGCCCCGACTATTATGCCGTCTTCTTCGCCGATCCCGACGGGCTGAAGCTCGAATATGTCCACGGCGCCACGGCGAGCGAATTATGAGCGGTAACGGCTTCACGGTTTCGGGCTTCGACCATATCGTGCTCTGCGTGCGCGACGTCGAACGCACCCGCGATTTCTATGAACGCGTCCTCGGCATGTCTGCGCGCGAAGAGCGGCCGGGCAAATATTCGCTGCAATTCGGCGTTCACAAGATCAGCTTGCAGGATGCCGTGTCGGTACCGGCCATTGCGCGCGACACGACGCCGGGCAGCGGCAATTTCTGCCTGCTCAGCGATACGCCGGTTGCGAACTGGCGCACGCATCTGGCGGCGCAGGGGGTCGATATCATAGACAGCGGCCTGCGCGATGGCGCGACCGGAACGATAGACTCGCTCTATTTCCACGACCCCGACGGCAATCTGGTCGAGGTCAGCAACCTCGTCGAGCCGCGATGAATGGCACGCTGCTAACGGTGCTGCAATATTATGGCGCCGGTGCCGCGACATTGGCGGCGCTGGTCGTATCGCTCAATCTCGGCCGGCGCTGGACCGGCTGGGCCTTTGTCGTCTTTGTGACGAGCAGCGTCGCGCTCATTGCATGGGGCTTTTTGCAACCCGACAGCGAAGGCATCGGATGGCAGAATATCGCGCTGCTGATCATCAACGCGATCGGCGTCTATCGCTATCTGGTCCTGAAGGAAAAGCCGGGTACAGCGCCGAAAGACGACGCGGCGGCCTGACCGCCCCGTCCCTGTGATCATCCCCAGACGCGGACGCGCTCGTCGGGCGCGAGATAGAGCTTGTCGCCTTCCTTCACATCGAACGCCTTGTACCAGGCATCGAGATTGCGAACGGTGAGCGCCCGGTACATGCCCGGCGCGTGGCCGTCGGTCGCGATGCGCGCGCGGAGCGCCTCGTCGCGCATCTTGGTCGCCCAGGTCTGCGCATAGGCGATGAAGAAGCGCTGATCGCCGGTGAAGCCGTCGATTACCGGCGCTTCCTTTCCGTTCAGCGAGGCGCGATAGGCGTCATAGGCGGCCTGCAGACCCGCGACGTCGGCGATATTCTCGCCCAGCGTCAGCTTTCCGTTGACCGCAAGATCGGGGAACGGCTTGTA
>CAUUIU010000365.1:0-3685 GCA_963545025.1 uncultured Sphingopyxis sp.
CGCGATCGCTCAGTGTCTCGTGGGCTCGGAGATGTGTATAAGAGACAGCCTCGGTTCCGACCTCCATGGCGCTGCCGAGGCGATGTTCCTGCGGCAATATTCGAGCGACGTCACGCTCATCCCGAAATGGCGGGTGGCGCTGACCGATAAACAGCGCGGCGAACTTGAAGCGAGCGGCGTCGACGTTCTCGAGGGCCGGGTGCTTCGCCTCGACGCAACCGAGGAGGCAATGTTCGTCGCGATCGAGGGCGAAGCCGCGCCGCGCCGGTTCGATACGCTCTACCCGGCGTTCGGATCGACGCCGCGCAGCGAGCTTGCGGCCACGCTGGGGCCGCTGACCGATCCCAATGGCTGCATTCCGTTCAGCGCTTTTTCGGACGGACTGCTTCCCGGCGTTTATGCGGCGGGCGACGTCATCGAAGGTCTCGACCAGATCAGCGTCGCGATGGGACAGGGCGCGATGGCGGCGACGCGGCTCCACAATTGGCTTCGCGAACAGGACGGACAGGTGATGGCCGATCAGAAATAGGACAGAATGCGGGCGCGCCGCGAAACCTAAGGGCGAGCGGGGGGTTGGAGGTGTAACTGCCTCAAATCCAAGGAACCGATCATGGCCAAGAAGCCCGCGCCGTCCCCTGCGACCGACCACGCTCTTCGCGACCATCAGCCGGGAGAGCGCCAGATCAAGCCGACCGACAGCCGGGGCAATGGCGACGAACTGCACCAGGACGTCGGAGATGGGCGCGCCGATCCGGCCGCCTATCTCACCGACAATTTCGGCCATCGCATTTCGGACAACCAGAATTCGCTCCGCGCCGGCGAGCGCGGGCCGACGCTGCTCGAGGACTTCGTCCTCCGCGAGAAGATCTTCCACTTCGACCATGAGCGTATTCCGGAGCGGATCGTCCACGCCCGCGGGTCGGGCGCGCACGGCGTGTTCGAATGCACCAAGGCGATCCCCGGGCTGACCAAGGCGTCGATCTTTCAGAAGGAGGGCGACACTTGCCCGGTGTTCGTCCGCTTCTCCACCGTCGCCGGCGGCGCGGGCTCGGTCGATACGCCGCGCGACGTGCGCGGCTTTGCGGTGAAGCTCTACACAGACAGCGGCAATTGGGACCTCGTCGGCAATAATATCCCGGTCTTCTTCATCCAGGACGCGATGAAATTCCCCGACCTCGTTCACAGCGTCAAGATGGAGGCCGACCGCGGCTATCCGCAAGCGGCGAGCGCGCACGACACCTTCTGGGACTTCATCGGGCTGATGCCCGAGGCGATGCACATGATCATGTGGGCGATGTCCGACCGCACGATCCCGCGCAGCCTGCGCATGATCGAGGGTTTCGGCGTCCACACCTTCCGCTTCGTCAACGAAAAGGGCGATGGCAAGTTCGTCAAATTCCATTGGAAGCCGGTGCTCGGCATCCAATCGACGACATGGGACGAGGCGGTCAAGATCGCCGGCGCCGACCCCGATTTCCATCGCCGCGACCTGTTCGAGGCGATCGACGCGGGCGACTTCCCGGCGTGGGATCTCGGCGTGCAGGTGTTCGACGAAGCCTTCGCCAAGAAGCAGCCTTATGATGTGCTCGACGCGACCAAGCTGATCCCCGAGGAGGATGTTCCGGTCGAGATCGTCGGCCGCATGACGCTCAACCGCAATGTCGACAATTTCTTCGCCGAGACTGAGCAGGTCGCTTTCCTGCCGTCGAACATCATTCCGGGGATCGATTTCAGCAACGATCCGCTGCTGCAGGGCCGGCTCTTCTCCTATCTCGACACGCAGAAGTCGCGCCTCGGCACGACCAACTTCCACCAGATCCCGATCAACGCGCCCAAATGCCCGTTCCACAATTTCCAGCGCGACGGGATGATGCAGACGCTGGTGCCGACGGGGCGCGCCAATTACGAGCCCAACAGCCTTGCCGAAGCCGGCGAGAATGGCGGTCCGCGCGCGAGCGCCGAAACGGGCTTCACGACGTTTGCGGCCAATGACGAGCGGAACGATCCGGCGCAGAAGCTGCGCGTCCGCGCTGAACTCTTCGCCGATCATTTCAGCCAGGCACGGCTGTTCTACCTTTCGCAGACGGAGAATGAGCAGGCGCATATCGCTTCCGCGCTGGTGTTCGAACTGTCGAAGGTTGCGCTCGATCATGTCCGCGCGCGCGTCGTCGGCCAGCTTCGCAATATCGACGAGGACCTTGCCAAGCGCGTCGCCGCGGGTCTCGCGATCGACCTGCCGGCGAAAGAAAAGGCCGCGCGTGCGCCGGTCGATCTTAAACCTTCCGACGCGCTGTCGATCCAGAAGAATTCCGACGACACGATGGAGGGCCGCAAGGTCGCGATCCTGTTCGCCGAAGGATCGGACAAGGCGGTGATCGACAAGTTGAAGGGCGACATCGAGGGCGCCGGCGGCACCGCCTTTCTCGTTGCGCCCAAGGTCGGCGGGATCAAGGTCAAGGGCGGCACGCTCAAGGCCGATGGTCAACTCGCGGGCTCTCCCTCGGTATTGTTCGACGCCGTTGCTTCGATCCTGACCGACGAACAGGCCAAGGCGCTGTCAGGGCAGGGCGCCGCGGTTCAGTGGTTCATGGATGCCTATGGGCATTGCAAAACGATCGCGCATGACGAGGCGACGCAGTTGCTGCTCGACAAGGCGGGGGTCGAAAAGGACGGTGGCGTCGTTGCGATCGACAAGTTCGAAAGCGTGGGCACCCGGCGTCATTGGGCACGCGAAGCCAAGGTGCGCGATCTTGCCTGATCGCCCGTCTTGGTGAGCCGCGCATCGGCTACCCATCATCGCGATCTCCGGACCGGTCAATCGATCTGGTCGGCACGGCGTCGTCCCGCGATCGCTGCGCAGCCGCTGACAAGGGACGTCCCGTGCGATGTGGTCGTCGTGGGGGCCGGCGTGTCGGGCGCCCTGATCGCCGAGGCGTTGTCGGACGCGGGGCTCAAGACCGTTATCGTCGATCGCCGGGGACCGGCAGAGGGATCGACGGCCGCGTCGACCGCGATGCTGCAATATGAGCTCGACACGCCGCTGACCTTGATGGCCGAGCGGATCGGGCGCGAAAAGGCCGAACGCATCTGGCGGCGATCGCGCCAGTCGGTCGACGCGCTACGCGAACGAACCGAACGGCTGGGCCTCGCCGTCGATGGCGCGACGCGCGGCTCGATCTATCTCGACGGCAATGTCCTCGACGCCGGCGGCCTCGCGCATGAAGCCGACGCCCGGCGGCGCGCGGGGTTCGAAGTCGAATTGCTCAAGCCCGCTGCCGTGCAGGAGCGATATGGGATCAAGGGACGCCACGCGCTGATCGGCTTCGGCAATTATTCGGCCGATCCGCGCCGTCTCACCGCTGGCTATCTCAACGTTGCGCTGGCGCGCGGTGCGCGGCTCTACTCGCCCGTCGATATCTGCGACATCGCGCCGACGGGCGATGGCGTCACATTGGTCTCGGCGCGCGGACCGAGCATTCGCGCGCGCTATGTCGTCATGGCAACGGGTTATGAAATGATGAAGGGAATCCCGCGCAAGGGAAACAAGATCATCTCAAGCTGGTCGATCGCGACGCGCCCGCAGCCCCGCGCCATCTGGCCGACTGCCGCAATGATCTGGGAAGCCGCCGATCCCTATCTCTACATCCGAACGACCCCGCGCGGAGAAATCATCTGCGGCGGCGAG
>CAUUIU010000366.1:0-3684 GCA_963545025.1 uncultured Sphingopyxis sp.
GCACCAGCTTCTACGCCGGCATGGTCGCCAAATATTGGTTCGAGACTTTTGCGCGCGTTCCGGTCGACATTGATGTCGCGTCGGAGTTCCGTTATCGCGACCCGGTGCTCCAGCCCGGGGGGCTTGCGCTCTTCATTTCGCAGTCGGGCGAGACCGCCGACACGCTCGCGGCGCTCCGCCACTGCAAGGCGAACGACCAGACGATTGCGGTTGTCGTCAACGTGCCCACCAGCAGCATGGCGCGCGAGGCCGACCTGCTCCTCCCGACCCACGCCGGCCCGGAAATCGGCGTCGCGTCGACCAAGGCCTTCACCTGCCAGCTTGCGGTGCTCGCGGCGCTCGCCGCGCATCTCGCGCTCAAAAAGGGCAAGCTCAGCGCTGATGAAGAGCATGAGATCGTCAGGCATCTGATCGAGGCACCCGCCGCGCTCAACGCAGCACTGGCGCATGACGAAGATATCGCGGCGATGGCGCACCTCGTCGCCCCGGCGCGCGACGTGCTCTACCTCGGCCGCGGCCCCGATTATCCGCTGGCGATGGAAGGCGCGCTCAAGCTCAAGGAAATCAGCTACATCCACGCCGAGGGCTATGCCTCGGGCGAGATGAAGCACGGCCCGATCGCGCTGATCGACGAAGCAGTGCCTGTCATCGTCCTCGCGCCGAGCGGCCCGCTGTTCGAAAAGACCGTCAGCAACATGCACGAGGTGATGGCGCGCGGCGGCAAGGTCGTGCTGATATCCGACGCCGAGGGTCTGGCGGAGGCCGGCGACGGCTGCATGGCGACGATCGAAATGCCCAAGGTCCACCCGCTGATCGCGCCTTTGGTCTATGCGGTGCCGGTGCAGTTGCTGGCGTATCATGTGGCAGTGGCGAAGGGAACCGACGTCGATCAGCCGCGGAATTTGGCGAAGTCGGTGACCGTCGAGTAGGCCGCACTTAGGGGGAACGAGGAGATGGCTTCGGGGCCGCCGGATATTGGCATCGCTCTTCTCGCAATCCTAGCGGTCGCGGCGATCGCATTTCTGTTTCGTCGCGGCGCCCGCAAGCCGGTAGACGATTGCCCAGAAGGCGAGCCCTATCGCATATTCACGCATGAATTTGATCGCGTTCTGACCGCAGCGGACCTGCCCGCGGGCTTGCGGGAGGCGAGTCCCGACGGCGAAAAGGGATATCTGGAACCTGACGACCGGCAGTGGAGCGCTCAAGTCGAGAGTGCTGAAAATATCTATCGCGGGATAAGCGACCTCTCGCCGGTCGAGGAGCCTGATGTCGACGCACTTCGTGATTCCGCCATCCTGTTGATGGTCGATCAATCGGGTTCGATGCGTGGAGAGCCCATGGCGTGGGTCGCCGCGGGAGTGCGTCGACTGTCGGACGACCTCGGTCGGCGCGGGGCAAATGTCGCTGTCGCCGGATATACAACGGCGGGGTGGCATGGAGGCTTCTCGCGGCGCAAATGGTTGAAAGAGGGGCGCCCGGCGAGACCGGGTCGGTTGTGCGCCTTGCTCCACATCCTGTACCAGCCCTTTGGCAGCGCGGGGCTAGGCGACGAGAGTTGGCGACAAATGCTGAATCCCGATGTCCTTCGCGAGAATGTCGATGGTGAGTCTCTGGAATGGGGCACCGATTATCTGAAAGATCGGCCCGAACGGCGGCACATTCTGCTTGTCGTCAGCGATGGTGCTCCGGTCGATGATTCTACGCTGATGGCCAATGGGCCGTCCTATTTGCATCGGCATTTCCTTAAGGTCCGCGACGAGCTTCCCGAGGCGAGCGGGCCCGAATTGCTGGCGATCGGTGTCGGCTATCGTGTCGCGGAATATTATCCGGTGTCGCGTGAAGCATTTGATGCGGCCGAGTTGGTCGAAGCGGGACTGGAATTGGTGATGAAGACTCAGCAGCGGGTAATCTCCGGATGAACTGGGAAGCCTCTTGCCATTGCGGCGCCGTCTCGGTTCGCCTCTCCAAGGCACCCGAAGAGATCGCCGAGTGCAATTGCTCGCTTTGTTTCTCGCATGGCATCCTCTGGGCCTATATGTCGCCGCGCGAGGTGGTGATCGAGGGGGACACGCGGCGTTATTCGCGTGCCGATCGCGAAAACCCCAACTCGCATCTCCATTTCTGCGCGACCTGCGGTTGCGCAACGCACTGGTCGGCCACCGACGGTTTGATCGAGCGGATGGGCGAGGTCGATCTGATGGGCGTCAACATGCGCCTGTTCGATCCGGCGCAGCTAAGCGGATTGAGGCTCAGCTTTCCCGACGGGCGGAGCTGGTCGGGCGAGGGGCCTTGGGGCTATGCGCGCGACCATGAGGTCATGCGCTGAAGGAAGTTGGTCGCGGGCGCGTCATCCTGGCGCGTTCGCCTGTGTCAGGATCGACGCCGCGATGTCCTCGATTTCGCCGGCTACGAGCAATGGCGTACTCCCGACCATGCCGACCTGGGTCTGGCCGTTTTCGGCGGCACGGAGCCAAGCGACATTTTCGGCGACGACCAGATAATTGCCGCCGCGCGATTTTAGGGAAATGAACTTCATGGGGGTGTCTCCTGACGCTCAAGGCTCTAGGCGACAAATATGAAGATTGTGAGATTCTTGTGACCCCCGCCGCCATCATCTTCGATTTCGACGGCGTGATCGCCGACAGCGAAGTGCGCGCGAACCAGTCATTGTCCGAGAGCCTGACCGCCGCCGGCATGGCGACGACCTATGACGAGTGCCTGCGCGACTATTACGGCCATAATTGGCAGGAGACGCAGCGGCGGATCGAGGCGCGCTTCGGCCGCGCACTGCCCGCCGACTTTCGCGAGACGCACCGCACGCGCGCGCGCTCGCGGTTCATGGAGGGGTTCGACGCTGTTCCGGGCGCGCCTGCCTTTCTCGACACGCTTGGGGCGATACCGCGCGCGATCGCGTCGTCGAGCCGCGCCGAATATATCGGCTGGGCGCTCGGGCTGTTCGGGCTCGGGCATCATTTCGGCGCGCATGTCTACAGTGCCGACGGCTGGGACCGCGGCAAGCCGTTTCCCGACATCTACCTGGCGGCCGCGAAGGGGCTGGGGGTCGATCCCGCGCAATGTCTGGCGATCGAAGATTCGCCGACCGGCGCGCGGGCGGCGCTGGCCGCGGGCATGACCGTCATCGGCTTCTGCGGCGCGAGCCACATCGTCGACCGCGCCGCGCATGGCGGCATGCTGCGCGACGTCGGCGTTCATCGCCTTGCCTTTGCATTCGACGAGATTAGCATGGCGGCCTGATCCTTTCAGGGGAGGGGCGAAATGATCTGGAATTTCCTGTGGCCGCTGATGCTGTTCTGCTCGGTGGTGGTGCTGCCCGTCTGGCTCTGGCGCCGGATGAAATATGTTCAGCAGGCGGCGCGCGATGCGCTGGACGATCCGTCGCCACGCGGCGAAGCCTGGGAAGAGACGGCGGCTTCGGCCGACGGCCTGAACTATGGCCGTGCCCATGCCTTCGATCCGGTGCTGGCAAAAGCGTCGCGCGATGCCGAGGGCGTCGACGACGTCAAAAACCTCGAAGGGCGGCGCTGAACGAGCCTTCTCGGATGCGGCGACGCGTGGCACAAATCGCTGTCCTATAAAGCGGGCGTGGATTAGCCTCGCCGCCTGTTCGATCCCGATGACCTGTCTCTTATACACATCTCCGAGCCCACGAGACACTGAGCGATC
>CAUUIU010000367.1:0-3657 GCA_963545025.1 uncultured Sphingopyxis sp.
AGATCGCTCAGTGTCTCGTGGGCTCGGAGATGTGTATAAGAGACAGGGTCGAGGGGACCAGCGGCGTACCCTTCCGCATCGCAGCCAACGCCGACCTGAAGCCTGAGCTGTGGCGCGCATCGGTTCAGGGCCGCGCGACCGGGATCAATTTCCGCACGACATCGCCCGCACGGATTATCCCCGGCGCCGACGGATATGAGCTGTTGCCGACGACGGTCAATTTCGGGCGTGGCAGCAATGCGCGCATCGCCGGGCGCTTCGGCGACGGCATCATGATCCAGAGCCGCCTCGACCGGGTGAATATGGCGATTCTCAACGCCGTCTATCCCGACATGGGCCTCGGTGGCCGCGCAACTGGGAGCCTCGATTTCGAGCAAGCCAATGCCGACAGCTTTCCGCGCGCCGACGCGCGGCTGACGATCGCCGGCTTCACCCGCACCACCGCAGCGTCGGTCAGCCAGCCGGTCGACGTCAATTTCGCGGGCAAGCTGCTCAGCGACGGCGGCGAAGCGCGCGCCGTAATGCGCAAGCGCGGCACCGTGATCGGGCGGATGCAGGCGTCGCTCCGCCCACTCGGCCCCGGCGCAGGCGACTGGACGACGCGGCTACAGGCGGCGCCGCTTGGGGGCGGTATCCGATACAACGGCCCCGCCGACACGCTCTATTCCTTCTTCGGTCCCGCCGATCAGCATGTCTCGGGCCCGATCGCGGTCGCGGCCGATTTCGGCTGCCGCGTATCGGACCCCTGCCTCGAGGGTGTCGTGCGCGGCAAGGACATGGTTTATGAAAATCAAACCTATGGCACCCGTCTGACCAACATGGTCGTGAACGGCCGCTTCACCGGCAACCGGCTCGAGATCGAGCAGCTCAACGCGACGGCCGGCGACGGCAAGGTGGCGGCCAAGGGCTATGTCAGCCTGTCGCAGGCCGACGGTTATCCAATGAACATCTCGGCGACGCTCGATAATGCGAGGCTGGCGCGCAGCGACAATATCGCCGCCCGCGCAACGGGCAATCTGACCCTCGAAAAGGTCGCGGGACAGACGGCGCTGCTCTCGGGCGACCTGCGGCTTCCCGAGACGCGCTATCGCATCGTGCGTGAAGGCGCGGTGCAGGTTCCAGTATTGACGGGCGTACGGCGCAAGCCCGCCGCCGGCTGGCCGCGTGTCAGCGGCGACGGGCTTGCCGCCGTCGGCAGCAGCCTGTTCGACCTGATCCGCCTCGACATCCGCCTGCGCGCGGCGGACGAGATTTATGTGACTGGCATGGGCCTCGAATCCGAATGGCAAGCCGATGTGACGCTGAAAGGCACGACCGAGGCGCCGCGCGTCACCGGCGAGATCGAGCTGGTGCGCGGCACGCTGGGCTTTGCCGGCCGCAGCTTCGAATTGCAGGAAGGGCGGATTACCTTCCCGACCGGCGACGCTTATGACCCGGCGATCCGCCTGCTCGCCTCTGACACGATCGAAACGGTCACGGTGAACGTCAATGTGTCAGGCCGCGCGCAGAATCCGCAGATCACTTTCTCGAGCGTTCCAGGCCTGCCGCAGGACGAAATTGTCTCGCGCATCCTGTTCGGCGATTCGATCACCGAGCTGTCGCCGCTGCAGGCGGTCCAGCTTGCCTCGTCGCTCAACGCGCTGCGCGGCGGCGGCGGGCTTAGCCCGCTCGGCGCGCTGCAGTCGGCGGCAGGGATCGACCGGCTGCGCGTTCTCGGCGCCGACGACACCGAGGGCCGCGGCACGGCGATCGCGGCGGGCCAGTATATCTCGAAGGACATCTATCTGGAGGTCATCACCGACGGGAAGGGCTATACCGCGACCCAGCTCGAGATCAGCCTGACACGCGCGCTGTCGATCCTCAGCCAGGCGGGCGGCTCGGGTCAGTCGAACCTCAGCATCCGCTACCGTAAGGATTATTGATGCGCGCGCTCCTCCTTCTCCCGATGCTGGCCCTCGCGGCCTGCGACAGCGAACCCGAATTCGACGAGCGCTATGACAAGGCGGCAAAGGAGATTGAGGCGCGGGCCAAAGCAATGGACGCCAATGTCGCCGAGGCTGACGCCGCGGCAAAGGCGGCGGGTGAGGTCGCGTCGCCCGAGACGCGGCCGATCGAGCCGGGCGGAAAAATCCCGCGCTCCTATCCCGAACCCTTGCCAGATACGGTCGATCCGACTAAGCCGCCCGCGTCATCTGGGGAGTAGCCAGCCGTCGTTCGCGACGGGCCATCGCGTCAACATACTCGGTCGAGAGGCCGTGGTGCGGTGGAAACGGGAAACCGTTTGGGCGAGACCAATGGCATCGAACCTTCCGACCCGGCCGGGCGGCAAGGCGCGATGTCCGTTGGAATTCGCCTGCCGCCCGGCCCCGGAGTATCTTTCATGGAAGCCCTGTTCACCTCGACCGCCGTCGTCGCGCTTGCCGAAATCGGCGACAAGACGCAGCTGCTCGCGATCCTGCTCGCGGCGCGGTTCCAGCGGCCGGTGCCGATCATCCTCGGCATTTTGGTCGCAACGCTCGCCAACCATGCGCTCGCGGCGCTGCTGGGGGCGCAGGCGGCCGCGTTCCTCGACAGCCCGGTCTTTCGTTATGCGATCGGGCTGTCCTTCGTCGCGATGGCGGCGTGGACCTTGATCCCCGACAAGTTCGAGGATGATGACGCGCCGAAATCGCGCTTCGGGGCATTCCTGACGACGCTGGTCGCCTTTTTCCTCGTCGAGATGGGCGACAAAACGCAGGTCGCGACGATCGCGCTCGGGGCGCAATATCATAATGTTCTTGCAGTGACCGCGGGCACGACGCTCGGCATGATGATCGCCAACGTCCCGGCGATTTTCCTCGGCAACGAACTGCTCAAGCGCGTCGATCTGGCGAAGGTGCGCATGGTCGCTGCGGCGCTGTTCCTTGTCATCGGCCTGTGGGTGCTCGCCCAGACCGCGGGGTGGACCGGCTAAAGGGGTTCGGCGTAGCGAGCGATCTGGCTCAGCGTCATTGCGCGCGCATCGCTCCCGGCGGCGAGCGTCTTGTGCCATTCGGCGATCCAGCCGAGTGCGGTGTCTAGCGGCAGGCGGGGCTGCCAGCCAAGATGCGTGCGCGCCTTCGAGCTGTCGAGGCGGAGCAGCGTCGCTTCGTGCGGCTGCGGCCCGGTGTCGGCAAGGGTGGTCGGGGCGGCGCCCCAATGCGCTTGCAGCCGGTCGACGATCCACGACACGGGACGTGCGTCTTCGTCCGACGGGCCGAAGTTCCAGCCGTCGGCGTATGACCGATCGCCCGCGAGCAGTCGTTCGGCGAGCAGGATATAGCCGTGAAGGGCTTCGAGCACATGCTGCCAAGGGCGCACCGATGCCGGCGACCGAATGACGGGAGCGTTGCCCACGGCCAGCGCGCGGATCAGGTCGGGGATCAGCCGGTCGTCGGCCCAGTCGCCGCCGCCGATCACATTGCCTGCACGTGCCGAAGCGAGCAGCGGGCCGTCTTCGGCAAAGAAGGAGTTGCGCCAAGCCGCGACGACGAGTTCGGCGCAGCCCTTGCTGCTGCTATAAGGATCATGGCCGCCCATCGGGTCGCTTTCGCGATAGGGCCAGATCCATTCGCGGTTTTCGTAACATTTGTCGCTCGTGACAGCGACGATCGCCTTGACCCCTGCTACGCGCCGCGC
>CAUUIU010000368.1:0-3645 GCA_963545025.1 uncultured Sphingopyxis sp.
TGTCTCGTGGGCTCGGAGATGTGTATAAGAGACAGGTAATGAAGGGGGAAACTATGACGTTCGCAAACAAATTTGCGGCGGGCGCCGGGGCCGCGGGCCTCGCGCTGTTCGCCGCGTTGCCCGCCTGGGCGCAGGAAGCGGCGACCACCGCCGCGGCGCCGGCTGCTGAAGTGGCGGCGCCCGGCCCGTTCACGCCGACCGCCGAAATGGTCAACAAGGGCGACGTGGCATGGATGCTCGTCGCCTCGGCGCTAGTCCTGATGATGTCGGTGCCCGCGCTGGCGCTTTTCTATGGCGGCCTTGTCCGCGCCAAGAATATGCTGTCGGTGCTGATGCAGGTGCTGACCATCGTCTGCGTCGCCGCGCTGGTCTGGTTCAGCTGGGGCTATTCGATGGCCTTTACCTCGACCGGTACGCCTTTCCCCTCGCTGTTCGGCGGCCTCGACAAGGCGTTCCTCTCGGGCGTCGATGTATCGACCTTTGCCGCCACTTTCTCGAACGGCGTCTATCTGCCCGAATATGTCTTCGTGATCTTCCAGATGACCTTCGCCTGCATCACGCCGGCGCTGATCGTCGGGGCTTTTGCCGAGCGCGTGAAGTTCACGCCGCTCATCATCTTCACGGTGCTGTGGCTGACGTTCGCCTATTTCCCGATCGCGCACATGGTCTGGTACTGGGCCGGCCCGGACTTCCTGCACGCTGCACCGACCGACTATGGCCTGCTGTGGGGCTGGGGCGCGCTCGACTTCGCCGGCGGCACCGTCGTCCATATCAACGCCGGTATCGCCGGTCTGGTCGGCTGCCTCGTGATCGGCCCGCGCCTCGGCTACAACACCGAACCGATGCCCCCGCACAACCTGGTCATGACGATGATCGGCGCCTCGTTGCTGTGGATCGGCTGGTTCGGCTTCAACGCCGGCTCGGGTCTCGAAGCCAACGCCTTTGGCGCGCTGGCCTTCATCAACACGCTCGTCGCCACGGCAGCTGCGGGTGCGACCTGGGCGATCATCGAGCAGATCGTGCACAAGAAACCCTCGCTTCTGGGCGGCGTTTCGGGCGTGGTCGCCGGTCTGGTCGCGATCACGCCGGCGGCGGGCTTTGCCCACCCCGGCACCGCGATCCTGCTCGGCGCCGGCGCCTCGCTGGTTTGCTTCTTCTTCGTCACCACGGTGAAGAAGAAACTGAAATATGACGACTCGCTCGACGTCTTCGGTATCCACGCGATCGGCGGTATCGTCGGCGCAATCGGCACCGGCTTCGTCGCCAACCCGGCTTGGGGCGGCCAGGGCTGGATCGATTACACCGCGCCCGTCGCCAAGGCCGGCGAGTTCGACTTGGCTGGTCAGGTGATGACGCAGATCTGGGCCGTCGGCACCACCGTGTTGTGGACCGGCGTGGTCAGCGCGGTGCTGTTCCTTGGCCTCAAATACACCATCGGCCTGCGCCCGTCGAAGGACGTCGAGCAGGAAGGGCTCGACCTCGCCGAACATGGGGAGCGCGCCTACAATATGTGACGAGACAGGATACCCGTCGCCGCACGCTCTCTCTCCTTTCAAACGGCGGCGGCGGGATCCTACGGAGGTTCCTCCTGCGAACCACTGGCCGGGGCTTGTCCCCGGCCATTTTTTAGATTGCGGCCAGAACGGCCACGGGCCCGGGGCTTGTCCCCGGCCATTTTTTGTCGGCAATGCGACTGTGGCCGTGAGGCCACATCTATCGGCAATTATGTTGCGCGCGATTCGTCCCCCATTGCGAATTTATGACATCGGGCGCACCTCTTCGATCGGACCGACAAAGATTTGGCCATATCAGGAGGAAAAAACATGCATGCACGTGGACACATGCTTGCGGGATTGTCGCTGCTCGCGCTGACGATCACTGCACCGGCAGCGGCGCAGGACGCCGGCGCCGAGACCGACGACAGCAACATCATCATCGTCACCGCGACCAAGCGCGATGCCAATCTTCAGGACATTCCCTTTTCGATCAACGCCCAGACGGCCGCGGATATCCAGAAATCGGGCGCGGTGACGCTCGAGGATCTGTCGCGCAACGTTGCGGGCCTGTCGGTCCAGAACCTCGGGCCGGGCCAGAGCCAGGTGTCGGTACGCGGCGTTTCGGCCGGCCAGGTCGTTCGCGATCAGCCGGGCGTGAAGGAACAGGTCGGCGTCTATCTCGACGAAAGCGTGATCTCGCTCTCGCTCTTCACCCCCGACATCGATCTCTACGACCTCAACCGCGTCGAAACGCTCCGCGGCCCGCAGGGCACGCTCTTCGGCTCGGGTTCGGTCGGCGGCACAATCCGCTACATCACCAACCAGCCCAAGATCGGCGTGACCGAAGGCAGCGTTGAGGCGAACCTCAACCTCGTCGACGGCGACGATATCGGCGGCCATTTGAAGGGCGCGGTCAATATCCCGATGGGAGACACCGCAGCGCTGCGCGCGGTCGGTTATTACACGCGCTACGGCGGCTTCATCAACGCGATCGGCCCCGCGGGCGGCAACGACGTCAACAGCGGCGAACGCTATGGCGGACGCCTCGCGCTGACCTTCGAGCCGAGCGACAATTTCGCGATCACCCCGCGCATCGTCTATCAAAAGGTGACCGCTGACGGCTTCAACCGCCAGGATATCTACAATCTCTATGGCAATGAGTTCACCACCACCCGTCCGCAGGTGACCTTCGACGAACGCGAGCAATATCTGCTGCTGCGCGAGGCATTCGAAGATGAAACGCTGATCGCCGACCTCAAGATTGATGTCGGTCTCGGCGGCGCCAAACTGACCTCGGTGACGTCGTATATCAACCGCGACATCCTCGTCAGCCGCGATGCCAGCGCGCTCACCGGCTCGGTGTCGGTCGATCTCGGCTTCCCGACCGCTGCGGTGCTGCTGCCGTCGAACCTCGTCGACACCACCGACCTTGAAACCTGGACGCAGGAAGTCCGCGTCGCGTCGGACAATGACAGTCCGTTCCAGTGGGTGATCGGTGGCTTCTACTCGAAGATCGATCGCGTCTATAACCAGCGCCTGCCCACCCCGGGCTATGACGCCTTCACTGACGCGACGCTCGGCGCGGGCACCTCGGCGGCGGTCGCCAACGGCTTCCCGGCCAATTCGCCGTACAACGCCGATCTGCCTTATGACATTAAGCAGCTCGCGATCTTCGGCGAGGTCAGCTACGACATCTCCGACGCCTTCACCGCAACCGCGGGCGGGCGTTACTACGACTTCAAGGAGACGCGCAGCTTCGTTTCGGGCGGCCTGTTCGCCAATGGCGACAACCGCACCGACAGCACCAAGTCGAGCGGCTTCACCCCGCGCTTCCTGTTGTCCTATGACGTCACCGAGGATGTCTCGATCAATGCGCAAGCGTCGAAGGGCTTCCGCCTCGGCGGGGTCAACGATCCGCTCAACCTGCCGCTCTGCACGCCCGCCGATGCGGCGCTGTTCGGCGGTTTCCAGGACTATGACGACGAAACTTTGTGGAACTACGAACTCGGCGTGAAGTCGCAGGGCCGCGGCTTCACTTTCAATGCGGCGGGTTTCTATAACGACATCCGCAACCTGCAGGTCACGCTCGATGCGGGCAGCTGTTCCTGTCTCTTATACACATCTCCGAGCCCACGAGACACTGAGCGAT
>CAUUIU010000369.1:0-3634 GCA_963545025.1 uncultured Sphingopyxis sp.
CTTCGTCGGCAGCGTCAGATGTGTATAAGATACAGTATGATAGCCGCGCTTCTGCGCCTGCTGCGTCAGGCTTTGCCCCTTCCATTTTCCGGCATGGGCGGTTTCGGCAAAACTGGCCGCGCCGCCACCCAGAATGAGGTCAGGCCGCAGGTTCAGCATCTGTTCGGTGATCGATCCGGCGCCGCCATTTTCCAGCGCATTTTGCGCGCAGCTTTTGGCGGTTTCGACCGGGCCATAACATTTGCGATAGACGACATGGGCAACCTGCGCCGCAGGGGTCGCATCCTGAATTTCCGCGGTCGTGACGTCGCCGGTGGCGAGGCCAGCCGCCTTGGCCCGCTCCAGCAGGCTCCGATGCGGTTTGCCGTTGATGTCGACGCCGATCGCACCATTATAGCTTTTGACGCCGGAAGCCCACGCGGTGGCGGACGCGGCAGAATCGGTTACGTAATTGGGCTTCCCGGTTTCACGGTCGAGCGAATAATGGGTATATTGGCCCGTCATCGGCAGGGCATCCAGCCCCTTGAAATAGCCGCCGGCCCCTTCGGCATAGTTGCGGGCGAGCGTGATTTCCGAATCCCCCATGCCGTCGCCGATCAGCAGGATGACATTATGGACCTCCCCATCCTGCATCAGCTTGGCATAGGTGTCGCGCATGTCGCCAGCGAGGCGGCGCGCTCCGCCGGGCTGACGCACGTCACCGCGCGCCGCGCGCGACAGATCCGGCGCGCTATCCTGCGCCAGAGCATTCTGGCCGGACAGGAACAGGAGAGCGGCGATGGCGATGCGGGAGATCATGTCAGGATACCTTGCAGGAATGAATTGTCGCCGCCCTAGAGAGCGATCATGACAGTTATGGGTAAGCCCCGTCGCCTGAGCGGCGGCGGGGCTTATGAACCCAGTGCCGATCAGAATTGGGCGCGGACGCCCAGGCTGATACGGCTGCCCGAAAACTCGTAAGTTGTCGGGAAAGACGGATCCATGGTGTAGCCTGTCGTGGCTTCGTCGGTGATGTTGATACCCTGCAACTCCACGCGGACATTGCGGGTGGCCTGATAGCTGATCGCGAAATCGAGCTGGCCATAGGCGTCGCGATAGACCGGATACATGTTGCGTTCGATCCGCTCCACATAGGCGCCCTTGCGATTATAGGAGGCGCGGGCCGAGAATGGGCCTTTTTCGTAGAAGAGTGTGACGTTGTAGGTGTTGTCGGCAAGGCCGATCGGTGAGGTCGCGATGCCAAGATCGGACTCCCCGGTCAGCGAGCTGTCGAGGAAGGTGACGTTGGCGTTGATGCCGAAACCATCCGCCCAGTCGGCGAACATGCCAAAGGGAATGACCGCGTTCAGTTCGACGCCCTTGACGGTGTAGGCGCCCTGCGCGTTCACCGGCTGATAGACGTCGAAATCATAGACGCCGTTGATCGACCCGTTGGCGTTATAGACGGTGACGTCGGGGACGGTGCCGGTCAGCTCATTCTGGACGACACCCTTGATCTTCTTCCAGAAATAGGAGGCGGCGAGGATACCGCCACGGCCAAGATATTTCTCGACGCCCACTTCCCACTGATCGGCAAAGGTGGGCTTGAGGCCCGGATTACCGTCGGTGTAGCGGAAATTGCCGATGCTGGCGGTGCGCTTATAGGCAAGATCGGTGAGCGCGGGGCGGATCAGCGTCTTGGAGGCGGCGGCACGCAGCAGCAGCGTGTCGGTCAGTTCGGCATGGGCGTTGATCGCGGGCAGGAATTTGCTGTAGCGGCCCTCGCTCGATATTGGAGCGGGCGTGAGGCCGGTGGAACCATCGCTGTTCTGCACCTGATGGAAGCCCTCCGACGTGACGGTGGTGCGCAGATAGCGACCGCCAGCGTTGAGGAACAGCGGAACCGAGGCGATGTCGAATTCGAAATCGACCATGGCATAGGCGGCCCAGGTTTCTTCCTGAACCTTGTAATATTGGCCATCGTCGAACGGGGTGACGAAGCCGGCGGGGCGGAAGAAGCTGCGCGCATAGTCGTTGGACACCTGTGCCCAGTCGAGGTCGCGGGCCTGATAGGATTTGCCGCCGACGATGTCGGTCACATTTTCAAGCGGGCTGTCGGCCAGGGTGCGGGTGTTGACATAGGCGCTGGAGCCGCGGGTCGGCCCCTGAATCTTCTCTTCGCCATATTCGCGCTCGTTGGTCTTGTTGGTGTAGCGACCGCCGAAGTTGAAGCGCTTCAATACCGAATTGTCGAAATTATAGCTGACGTCGACCTGCGCGGCATATTTGTCGTCCTTGATCCGCTCGCGCGTAGTTTCATAGGCTTCGAACAGATAAGAGTCCGGCGCATTGTACATGTCGATCGTATCGGGATCGTCGCTGGGGATCGTCTCGCCGCCATTGGCAGTATAGCGCGTGCGCGAGGACGCGTAGGCAACATGCTTCAGATTGGCATAGTCGAGCGTCTTCTTCGCGCCGGAATAGCCGCCGAGCGCATTGATCTTCCAGTTGCCGGTTTCCCAGTTCATCTCGCCACCGAACTGGCGATAGTCGGTCTTGTTGATATATTCCTTGCTCAAAAACTCATGCTGGGTGTTGGTGTAGGACACGTCGCGCAGGACGACGATACCGTCATCGGCCAGCGTGGTGTCGTCATAATCGTGGATGACGTCGAGCGTCGAATTGCTGGAGGCGGAGTAGCCGGCCGCATCATATTCATCCTCATGCGTCTTGTAGGAGCCAACGAAGGCGTCGAAGCTGAGGCTGAACTTATCGCTGGGCTTGTACTGGAGCGAACCGGACACGCCGAGACGATCCTGATCGTTCAGATAGACGCGATCGCCGACTTTATCGATGAAGACGATGTTGTTCTTGTCCGCGTCGGCGAAGCTGATGCCGGCGTCCCGCTGAAGGACTTCGATCACCTGATTGCGGTTGGCCCCCGCGCGGTCGGTCCAGCGCGAGATGGGGCGGAAGTTGATACCGGAATTGGAGTCGGTGCGGTTGGTGCGCTGCTGCTTGGCGACGGACACCAATATGCCGAAATCGCCGAACGTGTCGCTGGCCAGCATCGAGAAATTGGGGTCGAGCTTTTCCGAGATCGAGTTGTAGGCGCCTTCCGCGCTGCCCACCAGACGGAAGCCGGGCGTGTCGAAGGGGCGGGCGGTGCGGATCGCGACGGAGCCGGCGATGCCGCCTTCTTCATCGGCGGCGGTCGGCGATTTCTGGACCGTGACCGACTGGATGAGTTCGGAGGCGAAAGTGTCGAATTCGACATCGCGGCCGCCCGAGCCGGATGCGGTCGCCAGCTTGTTGATCGACACGAAAGTAAATTCGGTCGGGAGGCCACGCACGTTGACGCGCGTGCCAAGCCCCTTGTCACGCTCAATCGTCACGCCGGGCAGGCGTTGTAGCGCTTCGGAAAGATTCTGTTCGGGGAAGTCGGCAATGTCCGTGGCGACGATCGAGTCCGAGAAGCCAATCGTGTTGCGCTTCATGGCGATCGCTTCTTCAAGGCTGCGCGTATAGCCGGTGACGACGATCGCTTCCCCCTCTTCGGCGGCATCGGCTGCTGGCTCAGTCTGAGCCATCGCGGGCGCGGCGATGAGGCTGTCTCTTATACACATCTGACGCTGCCGACGAAGCTAGAAGTGTA